>CANRPB010000063.1 GCA_947632415.1 uncultured Bacilli bacterium | reverse complement strand
AGGTACTTGATTAAAAGTACTTTTTTTGATATATTATTAATGTAGAATTATAGCAAAGATAAAATTACTGCAAAGCTATAGTTCTATAAGGGAAAAGTAAGAAGGAGTGTAGAAAATGAAATATAAAAAAAGTATGTTAACTAATAGTAACCTAGGGGGGGGGGGTTGTAAAATCCAATAAAATAAAGGCCTTCACCCTCATAGAACTATTAGCTATAATAGTAATACTCGCGATAATTGCAGTAATAACAGTCCCAATAATATTAAATATTATTGAGAATTCAAGAAAGGGAGCAGCAATAGACTCAGCATATGGATATAAAGATGCCATAAGTAAATATTACATAACTGAATTAGCAAAAAATCCCAATTATGATGAATTAAATGGTACTTATAAAGTAACAGAAGAAGGTAAACTAACTTTAGAAGATGAAACAATAGAAATATCATTTTCAGGGACATCACCAAAAGGCGGTAATCTAACAATAGATAAAGGAACAGTAACAAATGGTTGTCTAACCATAGGTGATTATGCCTTAACATTAACAAATAGTGAAGTAACAGAAACAAAAAAAGGAGATTGTAGTTCTTTAGTACAAGGAGATGAACCTACAACTTATCAAGTTTATGAGGATGGAACAGAAATATATTTTGATGTTGATGAAGGTAAAGGATGTACAAAGGAAGAATATGAAGCAAATAAAACTAAAAATACAGCAGAAAGTCCTTTAAAATCAGGATGTATGAAATTTTTTGCATTTTTAGATGATGAAAATTCAGAAACAGTAAATTTAATATTAGACCATAATACAACAAATTATGTAGCATGGGTATCGAAAGATGATTATGAAAATAATTCTAAAGCAGTAGAAGTAGGAATAACATATTCAAATGGAACTCCAGAAGGTACTTGGGGAACTAATGGAAATAATAATAAAGGCCCACTAACAGTATTAAGTCAATTAAAAACTGATACACAAAATTGGTCTGAGGAATTAGAAACGCCAAAGAGTTATACAGCAAAATGGAACTACAGCAGTCAAGATTACGATTATACAATAGATTATAGTGACTATAGAGCCCGTTTAATAACAGCGGAAGAGATAGCAAAAATTACGGAAAATGATAGAGCAAAAGGTAGTGATGCATCATCAGGTCCAGAGGAAAACTGGGGGTTAGGAAGTAAATGGTTCTTGTTAGATAAAGGGACAGCCAGTTGTTACAATGATAGAAATTGTGATACACAAAATGTAACAAGTAAATATTGGTGGTTGTTTGATAATACGAATTGTACAAAATATGGATGTAAAACAGCAGATAGAGGTACGAACGGATATTGGACGTCTTCTCCTCACGCCGGCTACTCTAATTACGCGTGGAAAGTGGACTACTACGGCTCCTTGGACACCAACGTCGTGCACAATGATGGCAGCTTCGGTGTCCGCCCAGTTATAACCGTCTCAAAATCTAAATTTCTCCAATAATAATGAGAACGAAAAAAGGTATCAAAGAACAAGAACGGAAAGAAGAATGAAAAACAAGGCAGTAGGGCACGTTCCGGGCAAGGAAAAGTGCCAAAGCCGAAAAACTAAGAAAGAAAGAACATGATAAAATCATGAACTAAGAAAAGAAAGAAAAGAAAATCCTTATCTCGCGTAAGCGAGTCGCGAATTTTGAAAAATCTGATAAAAATCATTATTTGACATTTTATTAGATTTTTTAATTTTAAGAAGGATTTTTTAATTATAAATTTTATCATATATTATGTAGATACTTTAATAGAAAAGGGGAGTCATGATAGAAAAAATTAATATTGAAAATTTAGAATAAGATGTATTCTAAACGAATTTCACAATAGCATTTAATTTTCATTTTTTTAATTTTTAGACAATTATTAACATCATTTATTTTGTATTGACTAATAATAAAAAAATAGGTTACAATATTATTGTAGGATAAGTAAGGTGGTGAAAAAAATGAGAAAAAATAATAAGGGTTTTACATTAATCGAATTGTTAGCTATTATCGTTATTTTAGCAATCATAGCTGTAATTACAGTTCCAATTATATTGAATATTATTGAAACAGCAAGAAAAGGAGCAGCCAAGAATAGTGTTACAGGATATGGAAAGGCAGTAGAACTTGCCTTTACTGAGTATCAATATCAAAATGAATTAGATGGTACTAATCCTACTCCAGCTGATGGTGATAAAAAAATAAAATTGACAGTTGATAGTGCGACTGATTCTCCAATAACACTAACCGTAAATTACGAAGGTGATGATGTTACTTGTACTGGAACTGAAGGTTCTGGTAGTGAATCTGTTGGAACAATTACAGATGGGAAACTTGTTTTAGAAAACTGTAAAGTAGGTAAATATGGTCCTTTTAAATATGAAAAAGGAGTAGCATCTGATGATGCAGAATAATAAAAAAATGATTTTTGAGCTGTTATAGACTATATTGTTTAGTTAATAACAGTTTTTATATGTGAAAAATTTATGTATTTTTTAGTTAAAAATTGTTTTAGTTATTATGAAAAATATGTTACAATTATTTTAAGATAAGATAAGGTGGTGATGTTATGAAAAAGAAAAACGGTTTTACATTAATCGAATTGTTAGCTATTATCGTAATTTTAGCTATTATCGCAGTAATTACAGTTCCAATTATATTGAACATTATTGAAACAGCTAGAAAAGGAGCAGCTAAGAATAGTGTAACAGGATATGGAAAAGCAGTAGAACTTGCCTTTACACAATATCAATATCAAAAGGAACTAGATGGTGTTACAGAGGAAACTGGTTCAGTAAAAGTTAAAGTTAAAAATGGTGCTGATGATACGGAAGGCACAACAGTATCATTAGACGTTAATTATGAAGGTTCTGATGTAATATGCAATGCTTCTAGTAAAGAAGCTACTGCTGGTACAGAACCAATAGGTGAGATAACAGATGGTAAATTAGTATTAACAAAGTGTTATGTAGATAATAATTATGGTCCTTTCAAATATGAAAAGGGAGTTGCAGATGACGATACTGTGTCACCATAAAAATGATTTTTGAACTGTTATAGACTATATTGTTTAGTTAATAACAGTTTTTATATGTGAAAAATTTATGTAATTTTTAGTTAAAAATTGTTTTGGTTATTATGAAAAATATGTTACAATTATTTTAGAATAAGATAAGGTGGTGATGTTATGAAAAAGAAAAACGGTTTTACATTAATCGAGTTATTAGCTATTATCGTAATTTTAGCTATTATCGCTGTAATTACAGTTCCAATTATATTGAATATTATCGAAACAGCTAGAGAAGGAGCAGCTAAAAATAGTGTGACTGGTTATGGAAAAGCAGTAGAACTTGCCTTTACTGAGTATCAATATCAAAGCGAATTAGATGGTACTACACCTTCCAAAAAAGATGGTGATAAGACAATAAAATTGACAGTTGATGGTTCTGAAATTGAGTTAACTGTAAATTATGAAGGTGATGATGTTACTTGTACTGGAAAAGATGGTGAATCTGAAAGTAAAACTGCTGGAACAATTACAGATGGAAAACTTGTTTTAGAAAACTGTACAGTAGGTAAGTATGGTCCTTTCAAATATGAAAAAGGAGTAGCTTCAAAGGCAGAATAATATATGCTTTAATGAAATAGTATTATTGTTATAAGTAGGATGGTGAAAAATGAAAAAGAATAATAAAGGTTTTACTTTAATTGAATTATTGGCAATTATCGTAATTTTAGCTATTATCGCTGTAATTACAGTTCCAATTATCTTAAATATTATTGAAACAGCTAGAAATGGAGCTGCTAAAAATAGTGTAACAGGATATGGAAAAGCCGTAGAACTTGCATTCACTGAGTATGAATATGCTACTCAATTAGGTGGTGCAGAAGCATACACGAATCAGTATTCTAGTAAAGGAGACGAATTCAAAATTAAAGTTGGCGATACTGAAACAAGTACAACTGAAGTTACATTGTATGTAAATTATGAAGGTGACGATGTCGATTGTACTGGTACTGATAATAATAAGATAGTTGCTGGTAAATTACAATTAGATGAATGTAGTGTTGGAACTGCTAAAAGAGGACCTTTTGATTATGTAGGAGGACAAGCAGTTGATCCTACAACAATTAACGGTGATTAATTAGAACTTTTATAAGTTCTTTTTTTCTTATCTATTATTTATTGTTAATACTAAATTTATACATAAATTTTAATTATTTTATTTATTTTTTTCCTGTGATAGTGTAAAATGTATATAGTAGGTGATGCGATGGGACTATTTGATAAATTCAAAAATATTTTTTCTAAGAGTAAGAGTGAAGAGTTAGAAACCTATGAAAAAGGATTACAAAAAACAAGACATGAGTTTACATCTAAATTAAAATTACTTAATAGTAAGTATAAGAAAGTAACTAATGAGTATTTTGATGAACTTGAAGAAATACTTATTATGGCAGATATAGGTGTTAATACAGTAATGGATTTTGTTGATAGGTTAAAACGAAGAGTAAAAAAAGAAAATATCGTTGATTCAAAAGATTTACTTGATATTATCGTTGATGAAATGTTTATTATTTATGTAAATAATGATGTTATTGTAAATAAGATAAACTACGCTCCTTCTGGACCAACAGTAATCTTGTTTGTTGGCGTAAACGGAGTTGGAAAAACAACAACAATAGGGAAACTTGCCTATAAACTAGTTAATGAAAATAAAAAAGTCTTGCTTATTGCAGGTGATACCTTTCGGGCTGGTGCGATAGAACAAATTATTGAATGGGGTGAAAAAACTAATTCAAAAGTAATTTCCTCTAAAGATAAAGATCCTTCTAGTGTTATATTTGACGGTATTAATTTAGCCTTAGAAGAAAACTATGATGTTGTGCTTGTGGATACAGCAGGAAGATTACAAAACAAAGATAATTTAATGAAAGAATTAGAAAAAATTAATCGTGTTATAGGTAAGATTATACCTGGTGCACCTCATGAGACATTATTAGTTATTGATGCAACTACTGGTCAAAATGGTATAAGTCAAGCAAAGAGTTTTAAAGAAATAACCGATATTTCTGGTATTGTATTAACGAAATTAGACGGTACTGCTAAAGGTGGTATTGTCTTAGCAATCAAAGAAACAGTTGGCGTACCCGTTAAATACGTTGGTCTTGGAGAAAAAAAAGAAGATTTACAAGTCTTTGATATAGAAAAATATATATATGGATTGTTTAAGAATATGGAGGATGAAAATGACTAAAACGACAAAAAAAACAACAAAAAGAAAAAAGCCTCAAGTAAAAAAACCAATAAATAAACCTATTAAGACTGAGGAAATTACCTTAGAAGAAGCAGAATCATTTTATCACGTTAGTTTATTAGCGCAAGCTGTATGTGTAGTAGGAGTCTTATTTATTTCAATTTTAGCGATTTTTGAAAATAGTTTTACAATACCTATCGAAGTTTTAGTTGGTATTACACTTTTACTTATGGCTTATAATAATATAAAACTATTTAAAAGAAAAGGCTTAACAATTGTTTACATAATATTTGGTATAATCAGTTTAATAATTGGCATATTAGGATACTTTGGAGTAACTGTTTAATGGAAGAATTTGTATATTTCAATAATTTATATGATCTTTATAAGGAACTTTTAACAGATAGGCAAAGACAATACTTTGTTGATTATTATCAAAACAATTTAACACTAAGTGAAATAGGCGAAAATAATAATGTAAGTAGAAATGCTGTCCATAAACAACTAAAAGATACCATAAAATTATTGGAGTCTTATGAACAAAAACTGAAATTATTTTCTAAATTTACTAAAATTTTTGAGATTATAAGAAAGACAAATAATGAAGATTTAATAAATAAAATAGAAAGAGTAATAGAGGGATGAAATATGTTTGGAAAAATAATTTATATAAGCGATAATATGGCTCATGTAGCCATACAAGAAGGCCAGGAATTAGCAACAGATTTAATGAATATGCACGTTGTTTTTGAAGACAATGACCATAAAGTTATGGGTGAAATTGAAGACATTAACGACAGAATAATTAAAATTAGATTTTTAGGTGAAATAATTAATAATCGTTTTGTTGGTGGTGTTTTAAAAAAACCTACCTTTGCTGCTAAGATAAGAGTTATATCACAAGATGAGATACCTTTAATAATGGGTGAAAATTCTAAGAGTAGTTTTTTACTTGGAACAAGTCCTCTTTATAATAATTATCCTATTAGAATTGATGTAAATGGACTATGTAGTGGACATATGGCCATATTTGGTAATACCGGTAGTGGTAAGTCATGTGGTGTGGCTAGATTATTACAAAATATATTTGTAAATTCTAACGTACCACCATATAGATCAAACTTCTTTATATTTGATGCCTATGGTGAATACCACAATGCCTTTAAGAATATTAATCAAATTAATCCTAATTATCACTTTAAGTATTATACAACCAATAAAATGGATACAGAAGGTCAAAAACTTTGTATTCCATTGTGGTTATTAGATGTTGATGATATGGCATTGTTGCTATCGGCTACAAGTCACTCACAAATTCCTATTATCGAAAGAATGCTAAAAGTTGTTTCAATTTTTTCAAAAGATGATGAACTTGCCACTAACTACAAAAATCATTTAATTGCTAAGGCCATAATGACAATTTTGTACACTAATCAAACCGCAAGTAGTAAACGAAATGACGTTTTTGCAATCATAGCTTCTTGTTCAACATCGGCATTCAACTTAGAGGCCCCTGTTCAAGGACTTGGATATACAAGAAAATTTAGAGATTGTTTTACAATTGACACTCACGGTAACTTTCCTGAAAGCAATTTGATGACAGAATATATTACTAGTTTTATAAAAGACGATTTAGATGAATATGAACCTGGTCCAGCTGGATTCTATACATTGAAAGATTTAGAGAAGGCTTTAGAATTTACTTTAATTTCCGAAGGATTTTTAAGAAATGACAGCACGCATGATGAAGCAATCACCCTAAAAGTTAGGTTGCACTCTATTGTTATAGGTGAATATGGAAGATTTTTCGATTATCCACAATATATAACTAGAGATAACTACATCGCAAGTCTAGTATCCGTTAATAATAGAAAAGCGCAAATCATTAATTTCAATTTTGAAGATGTTGAAGATTGGTTTACAAAAGTAATTACAAAAGTATATTGTAAAATGTTGTTTAACTTCTGTAAAGGTTTACAAAATCGTGCCTCAATTCCTTTCCATATTTTCCTAGAAGAAGCACACCGTGTTGTTCAAAATGATTCCGATGTTTTCCTACTTGGATATAATATTTTTGAGAGAATTGCCAAGGAAGGAAGAAAATATGGTATTATTTTAAATCTAATATCACAACGACCTGTTGAACTTTCTGAAACAGTTATATCGCAAATTTCTAATTTTATGATTTTTAAAATGAATCACCCAAGAGATTTGGATTATATAAGAAAGATGTTACCTAATATAAGTGCTGAGATTGTTGAAAAACAAAAAAGTTTACAAGCAGGTACTTGTGTTGGGTTTGGAACGGCTTTTAAAGTACCACTAATTATTAAGATGGAAATGCCAAACCCAGCCCCATCAAGTGGTAACTGTGATATCGTTAATACATGGCAAGTTAATCAACAATAATTTAAATTTGTTTTTAGTAGTGTATTTTATTAATAAAAATGATATAATCAGTTTATGATTATATTTTTTTTGAAAGGATGATAATATGTTTGAGAGTTTAGGTGATAGATTACAAAGCGCTGTAAAAAAAATTAGAGGTTATGGAAAAATAACCGAAGATAATATTAGTGAAGTAACAAGAGAAATTCGCTTAGCCTTATTAGAAGCAGATGTTAACTATAAGGTTGTAAAGGAATTTATTGCCAACGTAAAAGAAAAGGCTTTAGGAGAAGAAGTAGCTAAAAGTTTAAAACCCGGAGAGATGTTTGTTAAGATTGTCAAAGATGAATTAGTTTCTCTACTAGGTGGAGAAAAGGCTGACTTATATGTAGATGGAAATCCCAGTATTTTAATGTTAGTTGGTTTACAAGGCGCAGGTAAAACAACTATGATAGGAAAACTTGGGCTTATGTTAAGAAAAAAATACAATAAAAAGCCTCTCTTAGTTGCATGTGATGTTTATAGACCTGCTGCTATAGAACAATTAAAACAAATTGGTAGAGAATTAAATATTGAGGTTTATGATGAAGGAAAAAACGATCCTGTTTTGATTGCCAAAAACGCAATTAATTATGCTAAAGAAAATAAATTTAATTATGTATTACTTGATACGGCAGGAAGACTTCATATTGATGAGGCCTTAATGGATGAATTAAATAATATTAATACTGATGTAAAACCAGATGAGATTCTATTAGTAGTAGATAGTATGACTGGTCAAGACGCCATTAATGTTATTGAAGGATTCAATAATACATTGCCACTAACTGGTGCTATACTAACCAAATTAGATGGTGATACAAGAGGAGGTGCTGCTTTATCAATAAGACATTTGACTAATATTCCAATAAAATTTGTTGGTGTTAGTGAGAAGATGGATGGAATTGAACCTTTTTATCCAGAGAGAATAGCGACCCGTATATTAGGTATGGGCGATATTATGACAATGCTTGAGAAAGCAGAAGAAGTAATTGATCAGGATGAAGCAATGAAAACAGCCAAGAAATTAGAACAAGGAAAATTTGATTTAGAAGATTTTTTAAGTCAATTAAAACAGATAAAAAAACTTGGACCACTTGAAAATATTATTAAGATGTTACCAGGTGTCCCTAAAGAGTTAAAAAATGTAAAAGTTGATCCCAAAGATATGGCACATATAGAGGCTATAATTTTATCGATGACACCTTATGAAAGAAGACATCCTGAAGTTTTAAAAGCAACAAGAAAATTGAGAATCGCAAAAGGTAGTGGAAGAAGCGTTGAAGAAGTAAATAGGTTATTGAAACAATTTGAAGAAATGAGAAAAATGATTAAACAGTTTAAAAACGGTAATTTCAAAATGCCTTTTTAAAATTTGTTTATCTTTTAGTCAAATGACTTATTCAAAAAAACTATTTGGACATATTATAAACTAGGTAAGGGGGATTAATATGTTTTTAAACAAAAATGCTTGCTGCAATCGTCAAATGGGTTATCAACAACCAATGATGCAA
>CANRPB010000062.1 GCA_947632415.1 uncultured Bacilli bacterium | reverse complement strand
TCAAAATAAAATCGAAATAGCTAAAAATTCTCTAAAAGAAAATATTGATATAAATACTATATCAAAAATTACAGGCTTAACCATTACAGAAATTGAAAACTTAAAGTAAATGCATTAATTAAAATTTTATCTGAAAACTGTTAATTTTTTAGCAGTTTTTTTGTAATTTCCCAAGGATTTTTGTGTTAAATAATATTACCCACTTTTGGTGGGAATAACACTCCTTATTGTTAATTATTTAATGTAATATTGATAAATGTACTATTTTTTTAGAATAGTGATTGGTTCTTTAGCTGTAGCCTTAAACTTTGCTAAATTGTTCATTATAAACACTTTTTTTCTATAATATTATAAAATTCTAATTTGTTTGTTTTATAATTATTTTTATCTTTTAATGTAACTTAACTTTTTGTCATTCTATAAATATTTGGATGGTTTTGATTTGATGATTATTCATTTTTGCTTTTTCTTTTTTTTTGCTTTTATATTGTCGAATTTTGTGGTATGATATTAGTTAGATAATAGAGGATGATTTTATGAAAAAAATACTAGTTAGTTTTAATAATGATACGATTAATTTTAAGAATAAGATAGATAAGACTAAAGAGGAAAAGGATTTGACTAAAACTTTAATGAATACTAATGTTATTTCTAATGATGAGCTTATTTTTAGCGACACGTATTTAAAGAATAATGTTAGTATTATGACTAGTTTTTTAAATGAATTGGTTAGGGAGAAAAAGATTTCTAAATTGGTAATTGAAGATGCTGATGTAATTGTGCCTATTTTGGATATAACTAATAATATTAAGTACATTACTAAGTTGTATATTATTCCTGATATTACTATTAATTATAAAATTTATGAGAGGTTACTTAATGGTTCTTATCTTAAGTATATTAATTGTTTTGAGATACCTTCGTTTATGTTGGAAAAGTTATCTAATAATGATGTTGTGGTTGATCTTAGGTGTGAAATTGTTTCGATTAGTAATTTTGTTTATCAAAATAATTTGGTTAATTATACTAAACTTTATTATCGTAAAACTATTAAAATTTTTACTAGGCTTAATAATGATGATTTGAATGATTTTGAGACGTTTTGCCAAATTAATCGTAATTTAAAAACTATATATATATATGATTATGATGTTAAGTTAATTGAAAATATATATAAAGTTTTGGAGAAAACTAATAAGAGAAATGTTAAGATTTTGATTCATCAGAATTTGGATAATACTGATAGTATTAATTCATCTATTAAAGAGTTAAAACTTATTAATAGAAAGTTGATTAAGAATTGTGATTCTAAGATTAAAATTGTTTATAGTATGGATTACATTAGCAAGAATTTTGTTAAGCAACTTAGTATTACTAATATTAAGACTTGTTTGTTAATAGTTATTGTGCTTGAATTTGTTGTTTTTGTGAGTGTTAAGGTTAATAATTATAAAACGGAAAAAAATATTGATGAGGTTGAAGAGATTGCGGATGATTTGTCGTATTATTTTGATGAAGTTACTGATGATAATGTAGTTGTTGATGAGGAAGTTGATTCAAATAATAATGTTGGTGTTAATGCTTATAATACGAGGTATGAACAGGCTTTTGATAAGTTAAGCGCAATTAATAGTGATACGAAAGCATGGTTAACTGTAAATGGTACTAATATCAACTATCCTGTTGTTCAAACTGATAATAATGATTTTTATTTGAATCATGATTTTAATAGAGATGTTAACGCTAATGGATGGATTTTTATTGATTATCGTAATAATTTAGATAATTTGGATCAAAATACTATTATTTATGGACATAATAATAAGGGTTCTACAATGTTTGCTACTTTGAAGTTGGTTTTAAATGAGTCTTGGTATAAGAATGAGAATAATTTAAATATTACTTTTAATACTTTGGGTAAATCAATGCAGGCGAGGGTTTTTTCGATTTATGTAGTTGATAATACGAGTGATTATCTTTATATTAATTTTTCTGATGAGGATTATGTTAATTTTATTAATTTAATAAAAGGTAGAAGTATGTATGATTTTGGGGTTGATTTTACAACTAATGATAAGATGATTACTCTTTCTACTTGTAGTGATAGAGGGGATAAAAGATTGGTTGTACATGCTAAAATTTTGTAAAAATTAAAGATCGTTCGGTTTGAACGGTCTTTTAGTCTAAATGAATTAGTCCTTTGGAGATTTCTTCTAGGGCTCTTCCTATGTTTTTTTGTGATTTGTATTCTGTTTCTTTCATTTGAAGATGATCAGTTTCTTTTATTTCTTTGACTCTTTTTGATACGATATTAACAAGTAAATATTTTGAGTCAACTTTTGTTAATAATTTATCTATTGATGGATATAACATGTTATCCCTCCTTCTTATTCATCATAATATAAACGTTGATAAAATGCAAGTATTTTTTTAATTTATAATTGTTTTTATTAGTTTATTTTTGTCAACTTTGTCTTTTATTATTTTAAAGCAGTCGTGTAATTGTTGTTCATCAACAGTTTTTTCTTCTATGTATATTTTTAGTAGTTCTTCGTCTTTTTTTACGTAGTCCCCTACTTTTTTGTTTAAGATGATGCCTACTTTGGGGTCGATTTCATCTTCTTTGTTTAGTCTTCCTGCTCCTAATATTCTTGCTAGTTCTCCTAGCTCAAGGGCGTTTATTTGGGCTATGTAGCCTTCTTCTTTACTTTTTATTGTGATTACTTTGTCGGATATTTTTATGTTGTTTATATTGCCGTTTTGATATTTTATTAGTTCTTCAAATTTATGGTAGGCATTTCCGTTTTTTAGATTTTCGATAACTTGTTTTTCGGCTTCGTCTAAGGATATATTTTTACCAAGGGATACCATGTATGATGCAAGCTTTATAACTAATTCTGTTATGTCTTGTGGTCCTTTTCCTTTTAAAACGTTGATACTTTCTATTACTTCAAGGGAGTTTCCGATGGCGTTTCCTAATGGTTCGTCCATGTCGGTTATGAGGCAAACTACTTTTTTGTTGTGTTGTTTACCTATTTTTACTAGTAGGTTAGCAAGGTCTTGGGCTTCTTTTAGCGTTTTCATTAGGGCTCCATTTCCTACTTTGACATCTATTACAATTGCATCAGCTCCGCTAGCTAGTTTTTTGCTCATAATTGATGATGCTATTAAGGGTATGGATTCTACTGTTCCTGTTACATCACGTAGGGCGTATATTTTTTTGTCGGCTGGGACTAGGTTCCCCATTTGACCGACGATTGCTACTTTTATTTTTTTTACTTGTTCTTTAAAGTTTTCGATACTAATGCTGGTATTGAAGTTTCCAATTGACTCTAGTTTGTCGATGGTTCCTCCTGTGAATCCTAGTCCTCTTCCGCTCATTTTGGCTACGTTAACTCCGCATGAGGCTACAAGTGGTGCTAAAATCATGGTTGTTTTGTCTCCTACTCCACCTGTTGAGTGTTTGTCAATTACTGGGTAGAGGTTTTTTAGGTCGATTATTTCGCCGCTATGAAGCATTATTTCTGTTAAGTCGAAGGTTTCTTGTTCGGTCATGCCGTTTATTGTTATTGCCATTAATAGGGCACTCATTTGGTAGTCTTTTACTTTTCCGTTGATGTATCCTAGGACAGCAAATTTTATTTCTTCATAGGTTAGTTCTTGGTTGTTTTTTTTCTTTGTTATTATATCTATTATTGTCATATTATCACCTTTATAATTATAATAAAAAAAAGGAAACAAGTAAACTTATTTCATGATTTTTCTGTTTATTAGTTCGATTGTTCTTTTGGGGTCTTCACACATTTTGTTGTATAGTTCACGATTATTTTTTAGTTCTTTGATTATTTTTATGTCTTCGTCTGCCATTAGTATTTTATATTCTCGTTCATTCTCGCTTACGACTAGTTTATCCATTCCTAGAGCGTAACTGGGATCGAGGTCTAGTATTTCTAGTAGTGCTAAAAAGTTTTCCATATTTGGTGTTCTTGTTCCTCTTTCATATCCACAGATTGATACTTTGGTTATTCCTAGCATGTTTCCTAATTGTTCTTGGGATAGATTTTTTTTTAGTCTTGCTTCTTTTAGTCTTTTACCTATTATCATATTTGCCTCCTAAAAAACTTTCAGTTAACTATATTATAGCAAAGTATTGGGTTGTTTAATTAAAATTACTTTTATGTTAATTTTTGTCTTGAAATTAATTACAAGTTAATATATAATTTATGTTGGATGGTGATTTATGGAGAAATTGAGGGAATATAGGTTGAAAAATAGGTTTACTAATCAATTTATGGCTGATATGCTTGGAATAAGTAAACCTTATTATTGGCAACTTGAGCATAACCAAAAGAGACTTACTTATGATCTTGCTATTGAGATTTCTGAAATATTTCATTTGAAGCCTGATGATTTGTTTTATAGTGAATTTAAAAACAAGAATTGAGTTATTCTTGTTTTTTTGTGTTTAATTTTTATATATTATTATTTTTATATTGTTATTTACTATTGTGTAAATGAAACTCATTCCTATGTTTGCTAGTTCATGGTTAATTTTGCTTATTTCTTTTAACATGCTAGTCTGCTTTTCTAGTGCTTGATAGGAATGTTACTTTTTCGGCTACTACTTCTGTTACATATTTGAGTTCATCTTCTTGTTCATAGCTTCTGGTTTGAATGCGTCCTTTGATACCGACTAGGTCGCCTTTTTTGCAGTATTCGGCGGTGTTTTCGGCTACTCCTTTCCAAAGTACGCATGGTATATAGTCGGTGTCGTATGAACCGTCCATGTTTTTAAAGCTTCTTGGAACAGCAAGGGTCATTTGGGCTACTTTGTTTCCGTTTTCGGTTTCGTGTAGTTCTAAGTCTCTTACTATTCTTCCAACAATAACTGTATTGTTTAACATAAAATCTCTCCTTTCGCAATAAATATATAATAGTTTGGTTTATAATGCAAATGAGTGTTTTTTAAAATTTGCAAAAAAAAAGATGCATTTTTTTAATTTCTGCTTAGCAGTTTTTCATTTTTTGCATGTTTTTTTTTACAGTTTATTAAATTTAGCATTTTAGTTCAATTTTTGCATTTTTTAGATTTTTGGTTGTTTTTTCGACTTCAAAGGTGATTTTTGATGTGTTATCGCATTTTTCTAGTTTGTTTAGGTTGTATTCGTCTTCGGTGCTGGCGCTTTTTAAATCTTCTAGGGTTATGGTTACTGTGTCGACGTTGTTAATCATTTTCATGTGGTTTTCGTAATATTTAATTGCGTAGGTTTGGAATTGGTTTTCTTTTTGGTTGGTACATCCTACTAGAAAGATTAATGTTGGTATAGTTAATATTATTATTTTTTTCATTTTCCCTCCTAAAAATAGTTTTTTAGTAAAGAGTTTAGTTCAACGGCGTATTCCATTGGTAGTTCTTCTCTGAAGCGTTCTATAAAGCCCATTATTAGTAATTCTTTGGCTTTTTCTTCACTTATGCCTCTACTCATTAGGTAAAATAGTTTTTCTTTGTCTATTTTTGATACTGTGGCTTCGTGTTCGATGTTTGATGTTTTGTTTGATATTTTGTTTTGTGGGATGGTGTCGCTTTTTGATTTATCGTCTAATATTATTGTATCGCATTTTACTAATGCTGATGAGTGTTCGGCTTTTTTTGTTATGTTAACGGTTCCTCGGTAGGTTGATATGCCACCGTTTAGGGCGATTGATTTACTTATGATGTTGCTTTTGGTGTAGGGTGCTAAGTGAATCATTTTGGCTCCGGTGTCTTGATTTTGGTTAGTGGTGGCTACGGCTATGGATATACAGTTTCCGCTTGCGTATTTACCATTTAAGATGCATGATGGGTATTTCATATTTACTTTGGATCCTATGTTTCCGTCTATCCATTCCATAAGTCCGCCTTCTTCTACTATGGCTCTTTTGGTAACGAGATTGTAGACGTCGCTTGACCAATTTTGGATGGTTGTGTAGCGACATTTGGCGTGTTTTTTTACGTATATTTCTACAACTGCTGCGTGAAGGGAGTCTGAGGTGTATGTTGGGGCGGTACATCCTTCCATGTAGTGTAGTTCGCTATTTTCGTCTACTATGATGATGGTTCTTTCAAATTGTCCCATGTTTTTACTGTTTATTCGGAAATAACTTTGGAGTGGTCTATCTAGTTTTGTGTGGGGTGGAATGTAGATGAATGTTCCTCCACTCCATACTGCTCCATTTAGGGCGGTGTATTTGTTTTCGTCGTATTTTACTAGGTTGTTGAAGTATTGTTTGAATATTTCTGGATATTTTTTTAGGGCGGTGTCGGTGTCGCAGAATAATATGTTTTTGTCTTCTAGTTCTTTTATCATATTGTGGTATATTACTTCGCTTTCGTATTGGGCGCCGACTCCGGCTAGGTATTTTTTTTCGGCTGATGGTAGACCGATGTCATCGAAGGTTTTTTTTACGTCTTTGGGTACACAGTTCCAGTCGTTGTATATTTTGTCGTCGATTTTTTTATAGTAGTTTATTGTATCGAAGTCAATTTTTAGTTCGGGTCCAAATTGTGGATTGTTTAATTCTTCAAATTTTTTGTATGCTTGAAGTCTGAATTCTTGCATCCATTTTGGTTCTTTTTTTATGTTTGATATTTCTATTACTTTGTTTTCGTTTATGTTTTTTTTCATATGATCACCATTTTTTATATTATATTATAAAAGTTTTTTTAGTTTTTTTCGCTTTCTTTTATTGATTTTTCCATACCCCACCATGCTAGTAAAGCGCATTTTTTTCTGTTTGGTTGTTTGTAGATATCGTTGTATACGTTTGCTTGTTCTAGTATTTCTTCGTTGTATTTTTTTTCTTCAATCATGTTGTAGAAGTTTTTTATTATGTCTAGGGCTTGTTCTTTGGTTTTTCCGATTAGTGTGTCTAGCATTATTGATGTTGAGCTTGTGCATATGGCGCATGCTTCGCCGTCAAATTTGGCATCGATGATGCGTCCGTTTTCGATTTTTACCATTAGATTTACTTCGTCTATGCAACTGTCGTTGTTCATGTTTATTTTTATATATGTGTCGTCGTTTATTAGTCCTTTGTTTTTGGGATTTTGGTAGTGTTCTAGTATTATACTTCTTTTGGTATTGTTGTCCATAATATCACATCCTTTGTGTATTATATCACTACTGAGGTTTTTTTTCAAATAAAAAGAAGCTTTATCTTGCTTCTACGATTAGTTTGATAGCGGTTCTTTCTTCACCTTCTATTACAATGTCGGTGAAGGCTGGAATGCAAACTAAGTTTTTTCCGCTTGGCGCTACGAAACCTCTAGCGATTGCGATGGCTTTAATTGCTTGGTTTAAGGCTCCAGCACCTATTGCTTGAATTTCGACACTTCCTGTTGCTCTAAAGACGTTAGCAAGTGCTCCTGCTACTGAGTTAGGATTTGATTTTGTTCCTACTTTAAGTGTTTCCATATATATTGATTCCTCTCTTTCTACAGTTAATTATATTTATGTATTTAAAAAAAAGAACCAAATTTATGGTTTATAGTTAATTTGATGTATTTTGATTTTTTGTCGTGTTGTTAGACTTCTTCCTATTTCTATTTCGGGGTGAATTTTTGGTCCGTGGTAGTCGCTTCCTCCTGTTGTGGTTAATTCGTATTTTTGCGCTAATACATGATATCTTTTCATGTCTCTTATTGTGTGAATACTGTTAAATATTTCTATTCCATCTAGTCCTAGTTCTATAAATTCTTCTATTTTATCGTCTATGTTAATTTGATATTTTTGTTCTATTTCTTTGGGATGGGCAAGGATTGATGTTCCACCTGAGGCTTTGATTAAGTTGATTATTTTTTCGGCTTCGCTTTGGTATGGTTCTACTTTAGGAAAGTCGGTTAAGTATTTGTCGAATATTTCTTTTTTTGTTCCTTGGACTTTTCTTATGAGTATTTTATATATATCTGTTCTTCCTATTGTACCAGCTTTTGTTAATATTGAGTATTTTTCTTCTGGTGTGATGTTAATGCCGTATTGTTTTTCAATATATTCGATTATTACTAGTATTCTTTCGTAACGTTTTTGTCTTATTTTTTCACATTCTTTTTTAAGTAGTTGGTTTTTATAGTCAATATTATATCCTAGTATGTGACATTTTATATCGCCCATTATTGATGAGAATTCTATTCCTGGTATGTATTTCATGTCATTTTGTAGCGTTATTTGTTCCATTTCAGTGCATGATTTTATATCATCATGATCTGTTATGGAAAATAATTTAATTTTTTCTTTTTTTAACATTTTTATTATTTTTTTTGTTTCAAATTCTCCGTCTGAATTTTTTGTGTGAATGTGTAAATCTATATTTGCCATTATTAATACCCCCTAAGTCAACGGTTTTTATTATATCACTTTTTTATAGTTATATCTACTTTTTATAAAATATTTATTGATATTGGTGAAAAAAAAATCTGAGAATTTTTTTTTCAGATTTTTATATTAATTAGATAATTTATTAAGAAATAATATTAGATTTAGAAACGGTTATGACTGGGCGGACGCCACGGTTGAAGTAACTCGCACCAAAATTATGGCTCAAGTCATCATTGCAGCGCACATGCCACGCATCAGACAAATCACCACCACGGGCCGTACTTGTCCAATATCCATATGCATTGCCAGTTGTGAGTGATAAATTACATCCGTAACTTTTACAACCTATTGTATTATCAAACAACCATGCATATTTACTTGGATTTGTTGAACTTGCCACTTGTGTTTGCCAATTAGTATCTGTTCCGTAGGCTCCATCTAAATAAAACCAATCTCCTGATGTATTCCAATCAGACTTCCTTACTATGGCTGCTACTTCCTCCGCACTTATTAATCTTGCTTTATAATTTTTATAATCTATTGTATAACCACTACCTGTACTTGTTTCTGCTATGTATGTATCTGTTCTATTTTGTATTGTCCAATTTTCTGTATCATCTTTTAATTGATTTAATGCAGTCAATGGCCCTTTGTTATTATTTCCACCAGTTCCGTCAGCATTTACTGTATATTCTCCACTTGGTTGTGTCCCAAAATATGTTATTCCTAACTCTGTTGCTTTTCCATTAGTTGCATCATAATCTTCTTTTGTTGCCCAGGCTATTCTATTTGATGTATTATGGTCTAGTATCATTGTATATCCATTGTCTGATACATCATATACATACCATTTCATACAACCGCTTTTTGTATTTGTACCTGAATTACTATTATAATCTTCCTTTGTACAACTTGTACTTTGTCCTTCTTCTGCTGTTGGATTTAAGTATACTTCTATTCCATTACATTTTCCTTTTTCCGTTGAGTATACTTCTCCTCC
>CANRPB010000061.1 GCA_947632415.1 uncultured Bacilli bacterium | reverse complement strand
GTTAATCATCATATCTAACAGTTTTTTTGATTCTGCTTTGAATTTTTTCTTCATTCTTAACCTTCTTTCTATGACTTACGTCATTATCAATGATACGCCTTATTTTAGCACTTGTCAAGTGTGAGTGCTAAAATAATATAAAAAAATATGCTAACAATAAGCATAATTTTTTATCCTTGTTTTTGATACTTACATGTTTCCCTCAATTTACACGCATCACATGACGGTTTTTGAGCCTTACAATAGTATCTTCCAAATAGTACAAGTTGATGATGTATACGGCAAAGATTGTATTTTTTAAATTTACTTGTTAATTTATCTTCAATTATTCTTACATCATCTTTTTCATTTGCAAGTCCTAGTCGTACACTTACCCTTGCAACATGAGTATCGACCGCTATACATGGAACATTGTAAAGATTACTTAACACTACATTAGTAGTTTTTCTTCCTACACCTGGAAGTGATTCTAGAAAAGCCCTGTCATTCGGTACTTTTCCAAGTGGTTCTAATGACTTGGCTATTTCAATCACATTTTTTGCCTTTTTATTAAATGTCCCAATTGGTTTTATGATATCTATAATATCATCTATATCAGCCTGTGCTAAATCTTTTAGAGTAGGGTACTTATTAAATAATATAGATGTAACTTCATTTACTCTTTTATCAGTAGTTTGAGCACTTAACATTGTCGCTAATAAAAGTTCATAGTCTTTAGTATAGTTTAACTCACATTTAGGATTTGGTATTACTTCATCCAAATATGCAATTATTTTATTCATTATTTAACCAATCATAATTTAAAATTTCACTATTTATTTTCTGATCTTTTTTATGCTTAAATTTAATTCGTGATTTTTCCACATCCTTAGCAGTTTTTATACCTTTCTTTGACCATTCACTTATTATTCTTTCAATATATCGCAAGTTGTTCACACCATTATATGTCGCTTCCTTTAGTGCCAATGCTATGGTTTCTTCAGATGTCCCATTGTCAAGCCAAGCACCTATTATTTGATATTCCATTGGTGAAATGGGCCTTCCAAATTCCTTTTCAAACATATCATAAATAGTTGGTTGCTGAACTTCTTTTTCTTCATTTAAAATACTAAATGATAGTTTACTATAAAGACCATCTAAATTTATATATTCGTTTCTTGTACTTCCAATTTTTTTTAATTCAATTTTTATTATTCCTTTGGCTGTTAAAGTCTCCATATGAGTCATAACTTCATTTAGGTCAATATTCATTTCATCACTTATTTGTTTAGGATTAAATATTTCCGTATTGTTGATTATGTAGGTTATAAATATAAGCTCTTCGGATGATAAACCTATTTTTTTATAATTTGTAAATAAAATTCTAGGTATTACTATGTCCTTACCTTTAATTAACTCTTTAATTTTTTCTGTCACTTTTACCACCCTCTAAATTATACCTTATTTTATAGTATTTAAAAAGCCATTTTGCTATGACTTTTTATATTTTTTTTCAATATATTTTTTTATATCATTTTTGTTATTTTTAAGTTTACTGTATAAAATTTGTCTTTCTATGTCGTCGTATATTGTTGATATTGTATTATTGTTTACCTCTAGTATTTCGCATATTTCAAAGAAATTTATGTCTATCTCATCTCTATCTTTAATAGGCATATCTTGATATAACTTGGTTATCTGTCTATTTTCTTTTTTAATTTTGTTTATATTTTCTAGTATTTCTGGTCCATACTGGTATAAATCATATAATTCAAAATCTTTTTGTAATAATTTTTTAATAATTGATATTTCCTTTTTATCTTTTTTAGTAAAATTATACGAATCATCAATTAGTATTTGTGCCCACATAGCATTGACATTATCCGTTCTTACTAGATTGTTGACACTTATGTTTAAATAAGGTTCAAGCCTAAATTTTTTAATTAAACTTATTCCATAATAGACATTTTCACTTGTTAATATTTTTGTTAATTCTTGTTTTTTTCTATCTTGTGATATATTCTTTAAATTTTCTTTGTACTTATTTATTCCTTGTTCTAATTTTTTATCAAGAGTAAAATTAAGCGTAGTTGCCAATCTTATAGCCCTTAATATTCTTAATGCATCCTGCTTTAAACTTTTTTTACCCCTAACTAATCTTATAATCTTTTTATCTAAATCATTTTTTGCTCCTAGTATATCTAGGTATTCTCCTTCTTCCGTTATGCACAGTGTATTTATGATAAAATCTCTTCTTTTTAAATCAGTTTTAAGTTTTTTTGTATATAAAATTTTTTGAGGAAAGCGATTGTTTATATATTTTCTTTCTTTTCTATACATTGTTATTTCATACTTATAATTTTGATATAATAATTTGTAGGAACCATATTGGTTTTGTTCGATATCAGCAAATATTTTTTTTAAATCTTCATAGGTAGCACTAGTACATATATCAATATCAGAGGTATCAATATTTAGATATTTATCTCTTGGATATCCTCCAATAATATATGCCTCATGGCTATTTAGCCTTATTTTTTTTAGTATTTCTAGTGCTAATTCATACATATTATTCTGCATATTCTGAGGATAAGTTATAATATTCTTCCAACGTTATCCAATTGCCATTATTATATAATTTTTCTGCTAATTCTTTTCCTACATACCTTAGATGCCATGATTCATATTGATAACCTGTTTGAGCTTCCTTACCTTTAGGATATCTTAGTATAAGTCCATATCTATAACAGTTGTCTTTAATCCATTTCCCTTCAGCTGTTTCAGCAAATGAATCATCAATTGTATTTAAATCAAATGCTAAACCTGTTTGATGTTCAGAATATCCAGCCCTTGCCGAATATTTATCAGCCGCTTCCTTTCCATCTTTTTCTACATATCTATTATATAATCCATCTTGATAAGTATATGATCTATAACCTGATGATATATATAAATTTAATCCCAAACTCCAAGCATCCGCTTGCATAGCACTAAAAGCCTCTTTTGTTTCTTCAGTAATGCATTCATTACATCTTTGATATCCTTCAGCACCCACCGGCATATAATCTTCAGGAAGACTATACGTCTTGTTTACAATCAATAGACCATCAACATACGTTACACCATCAATAGTTTCTATTTTTGGTTGACTTTCTTCAGGTTGATCTTCTATTTGCTCACTTGTTTTTTCTGACATTTGTTCTAATGTCTGTTTTTTACATGCATTTTCCATAGTACATTTTATGCATTGATCCTGATTCTTAAGAATTATTTCTGCAATTATTGTTAAAATTGTTATTACTAAAGATATAACCAAACATAATAATAGTTTTTTTAAAGCCCTTTTTTTATTTTTTCTACTTAGTAGGTTTATCAAACCTAACGTTACTATTATTAGTGGTATACAATATTTAAGCGCTAATATAATATATTTTATTAAATATACGTTATTATCACATGTCATAATTTACTCCTTTTTATCTATGTAGTAGTCTCTTCCAAATCATCTATAAAACCAGGTTTTATATCATCTGACTTATCAAATGTTTCACATTTTTCAGAGTCTACAAAACATTTTACACACTGCATGGCCGAATTATCACTACCTGCCACAAGCCCAACCGCTATATTAATTATTGATATTATAAAAAATATAACAGCAGCAGCGATGATATCATTAAATAACTTTTTTTGAGCTTTTTTAATATCGTCTTCAGTATTATTTGATGATACTACTTTAAAAAATGATATCATACCTACTATTACCATTATTATAGGTATAACTATTTTTATTATTAATAACAAAGTAGAGAATATGTTGGCCACTGCATATGGTATTGTTTTATCATTTCCACATTTTATGTATTTTGTTGCTCCTACCATTTGTGGATATAATATTAGTATTAATGTTAAAATTATGTATTTTAGTTCTTTTTTCATGTTACACCTCACACAATTAGTTTAACACGATATTGTTTTATTTGATTTCTACAAAAAAAAGGCTAAATACCTTTTAGTTTAAAGCTTCTTTTAATTTAGAACCAGCTTTGAATTTTGCAGCATTTCTTGCAGGTACAGTAATTGTTTCACCAGTTCTAGGATTTTTAGATTGTCTAGCATCTTTATGTACATTTTCAATTGTAAAGAATCCTGTTAAAGATACTTTTTTTTCTTCCTTCAATCCTTTTATAACACCACTCAACATTGCATCTACAGCACGTGCTGAATCGGCTTTTGTTAATCCTGTTTCTTCTGCAATAAAATTAACTAAATCTGTTTTTGTCATTATAAATACCTCCTATATGTTAAGCTCTATCTTGCTTACAATTTAAGGATATCATTTTTTTTTTATAAAATCAATATTATTTGATTATTTTTTTTATTTTGATTTCATTTATGTTTGAACTATATATATCTGTTAAATACGTTAGTTTAGATTTTTTAGATAACTTGGTTATACCACTTGTTATAATTACCTTAGTATTATTTATCATTGCCATTCCTCTTACGTTTTTAGGAAATAACTTTTTTGATGGTGAGATTATACCAAATGTTCCCGGTATAAAAGATGCCATCATTCCACCATGAGTATGTCCGCAAAGAACTAAATTTAATTTATCAAATTCTTTTATTTTTTTATAGTTTTCCTTTTCAAAAATAAAGAAAGGAGTGTGTAGTAATAGTACATTATAATTTGCCTTTGTTTTAGCAATTAATTTATATAATTTTAAATTGTCTTTTTTAATTATTGCTTTTTCATGATTAGCATAGTATTGATGATCCGGGTTAAAGCCTATGAATGTTATGTTGCCTTCACTATATATATCGTTGTCTAAAACAATTATATTTTCCCTTTGTAGTTTCTTTAACCAGTCGATATTCTTTTGTTCAACATACTTGTTATCAACCTTTTCTATATATTCATGGTTTCCAATCGATATTATTATCTTACTTATTTTTGCAAGTTCCTCTAACCATTGTTCAAATTTTTGAAAGAATGGCTCCTTTGTTATATTGTATGTATCGATTAGATCTCCTGTTATACATATATAATTTGGTTTTATCTCTTTTATTCTATTTTTTACTATTTCCAATCTTTTTAGTTTGTAATTTTTTGCAAAATGAATATCTGCAATATGGGCTATGGTTATGTTTACATCTTTGTCTGTTTTTATTTCATATTTTTTGTAATCTATTCTCATGCAATCACCAACGAATATTTTATCATTTTTTTAATTTTAAATAAATGCTTTACAATACAATAGCAAACAGATTACCACTTCCTTTATTTACAAGTTTAGATAATGTTTGCTGAAGTTTATGTCTTGCATTATCTGGCATTAATGAAAGTTTAGCCTGAATTCCTTCCTTGACAATTACATCAAGACTCCTTCCAAAAATTTCACTTTTCCAAATAGTTCCCGGTTGCTTATCATTGTCTTTCATTAGATAATCTATCAACTCTTTACTTTGTATTTCTGAGCCAATAATTGGTTCAAATGTTGATTCCACATCAACACGTATCATGTGTATAGATGGAGCAACAGCCTTTAATTTTACACCATATCTACTTCCTTGTTTAATTATTTCTGGCGTATCTAGTTTCATATCTTCAAGACTTGGTGAAGCAACCCCATAACCCGTCGTTTTTACCATCTTTAGAGCCACTTTAATTTGATCATATTCCTTTTTGGCAACATTATATTCTTGAAACAATGATAATAACTGTGATTTGTTCGTTATTTCCACACCTATTATGTCCTTTAATACCTTATTATATAGACTACTAGGTGATGATAACGTTAGTGTTACTATTCCCGTTGATGTATCAACATCCGATATATATGATTTGTCTATATACTCGCAATCTTTGAAATGACTTATAATAGTATCTATATCTCTTACTTTATCTATTTCAACAACACTTTCTCTTATTTTTTCAATATATATTTTTTTTAACCAATTATCTTTTTCAAGACATGCTATCCACTGTGGCATATTAACCCTAACTTCTAAAACAGGAAACTCATATAATGCCTCTTTTAAAATATTATATATGTCTCTATCAGTCATATTTTCAACACTTATAGGCATTACCGGTACATCGTATGTCTCCCTTAGACTATTAGCCAATCGTTCTGTTTCTGGTAACATCGGATGTGCTGAATTAAGAATTACAATAAACGGTTTTCCTATTTCTTTCAATTCACCAACTATTTTTTCTTCCGCCTCAACGTAATTACTTCGTTCAATTTCCCCAATTGACCCATCTGTTGTTACTAATATACCAATACTTGAATGATCTTTTATTACTTTATCAGTACCTATTTCAGCCGCTTCAACAAAAGGTATTTCCTCATCATACCACGGTGTCTTAACCATTCTTGGACCATTTTCATCTTCATATCCCTTAGCGCCTGGTATTACATATCCCACACAATCAACTAATCTTACACTAGCCTCAAATTCCTCAATTTTAATAGTAGCAGCATTACTTGGAACAAACTTTGGCTCAGTTGTCATGATTGTTTTTCCTTGAGCACTCTGTGGTATTTCATCTAAAGCCCTTTTACGTTCATACTCATCTTCAATATTAGGAACAACCAAATTTTCAATAACTTTTTTTATAAAAGTGGACTTTCCAGTTCTAACAGCGCCAACAACTCCTAAATATAAGTCGCCACCTGTTCTTTCAGTTATATTTTTTATGATTTCTGTTTTTTCCATATTATCCCTCAACTTTCAATTATTCATTTAAATTTATGTTTATTGATTATTTTATAGTACAAAAAAATACATTTTAGTAGTTTTAATTAATAATTAACCTAACACCATAAAATTATTATTTTATAACTTTTTTTCATTAATCTTTACATATAAAAAAAGAAAAAAATGTAAAAAACAAACCAATAGAATTATTAAAAAAAGTGTGTTATTATATATGTAGAATTGGAGGTAGATATAAAGAAGTGTGTTTTGTGTAGTGTGCTGTATGTTTTGTGTTGTATGTTATATTAGTTGGAGGTTTTATGTTAAATAACAATTACACCTATTATAAGTTAACCTATCCAAAACATATTATAATGGTAAAAAAAGGAAATTTTTATATTTCGTTAGACAACGATGCTTTAATTATGAGTAATATCTTTAACTATAAAATAAAAGAAACCAATAATATTATCAGAATTGGTTTTCCCGTCAATGCTTTAAACAAAATTATAATTAAACTAGAAAGTTTAAATTTAAATTATCTTGTGGTAGCGCACGAAATTACCAGTAACAAAGAATTTGAAAACAATACTTATGATAAACATCTAAACCTTGTTATAAACAATAAAATATATGTAAATAGAATTAATGAAATTCACAAAAAATTAAGTGATAATATAAATAATCCCAATATAAAAGAAACAATTATTGAAATTGAGAGTATATTATGCAAGATAAACTATTAATTGTTACAAAAACTAAAAAAAATATTGAGTATATAGAAAATGTAATAACAAACTTCCCCAAGACAGAAGTAATTTTAAAAAATAAACTAATAACATCATACTACGAACTACTAGAATTAGTTTATAGAGCCAATATTTATAAAGAAACTATTTACATGAAAGAAATACTAGTCAAAATTAAAATGATTGAATATTATGTAAAAATATCTTTAAACAAAAAAATAATTAATTTTAGAAAATACGAAGTAATTGGTAATAACTTGCTAGAACTAAATAAAATGATTAATTCATGGATAATGTATGAAAAGAGTAAATAACCTATACGATACAATTGTTGACATCAATAAAATTCAATTAATGTACGACAAAAGAATAAAAATAAACACCAAAAATAAAATAAAATTAGAAAAATTTGAAAACAATTATGTCTCCAATATGATACACATAAAAAACATATTAGAAAACAGAAAATATGTTCCTGGAAAATACAATATATTTTTAATTAACGAACCCAAAATAAGACTTATAATGTCGCAAAATATAATCGATAAAATCATAAACCACATGGTTAGTGAATATTTCTTAGTCGACATATACGATAAAACACTAATTAATACAAATGTCGCAACTCGCAGAAAAAAAGGAACAAGTTATGGTAGAAAAAAATTAAAAGAATACTTAAATAAAATGAAAAACCAAGACTTCTATATTTTAAAATTTGATATTTCCAAATATTTCTTCAATCTGAATCACAATATCATAAAAAAATTAATTAGAAAAAAAATAAAAGATAAAGATGTTTTAAAAATTTTAGATGATATCATTGATAGTACAAATAAAGAATATATCAACCAAACAATAATAGACATAAAAAATAAAGCAAAAGAAAAATACAAATATAATGCTGAAATAGTCGCTGATATAGATAAAATACCTATTTATAGAAAAGGATATGGTTTACCAATTGGGAATTTAACATCACAGATATTAGCGATCATGTACCTAGATGAACTAGATAGATATATAAAAGAACAACTACACATAAAATATTATATAAGGTACATGGATGATGGAATACTAATACACGAAGACAAAGACTATCTAAAATATTGTTTATCAGAAATTACCAAAATTTTAGATAAATATGAATTAAAATTAAATGATAAAACTAAAATTTATAATATTAAAGAAGGATTTGAATTCCTAGGATTTAGATATTTTATCAAAAAAAATAAGATAATTATGAAAGTAAAAAATCAAACCAAAAGAAAATTTAAAAGAAAAATGAAAACTTTATATAAATTAGTTAAAGAAAATCGCATAGAATATGAGAAATTATTACAAGTAAAAAATAGCTACTTAGGACATTTAAAAACAGGTAGTAGCGCAAAATTAATTAATAATACATTAAAAAAATATGAAGATATATACGAAGATTTAGGAATCTTCGTAAGGATAGAAGACTATTAATAGAGAAGAGTACAAAAAATGTACTCTTTTAGTTAACTTTTAAATTATAAAAAAATATTATGTTAAAATAATACTTATAGGGATAATACTGATGGTTTAGCTCGAGTGCTTTGGCCCGCGTCGGTGATTCGTCTAATGCGTGGAATGTGAACAACAATGGCAACTTGAACAATAATTATGTGAATAACACCAACCGCGGCGTCCGCCCAGATTCCTTTAAAACTGAGTCTTATCTGACCAAGGTAGGTAAGCAGAAGCTCTAGGAAACAAGTATTATTCCTCTTAATAGAAATATTAAGAAATACGATATCACAGATGTATTATTTATTAGTAGGGAATACCCGAAAGTGAGTGAATGCTATAAACTGTGATTTTTTTGTATTGTAAGGCAATCGCATAAAAACTTTACGTAAAGTAGGTTATGTACTATATGGAATGACATTAAATATAAGGTTTTCAATGTTTTTGAAATCACTTGTATAACGTGTCATTTTTTGTTTTAATGTTAGTTTTTCAC
>CANRPB010000060.1 GCA_947632415.1 uncultured Bacilli bacterium | reverse complement strand
GGAATAATACTAGATATAGCACCATATGAATATTATGATATCCAAAATATAATTAACCAAAACCTCATTATAATGCTCGACCACTTAGAAGATCCACACAACTTTGGAGCAATAATAAGAACATCAGAAGCAGCTGGAGTAGGCGGAATCATAATACCCAAAGATAGATCAGTATCTGTCAACTCAACCGTCATGAAAGTAAGCACAGGAGCCATAGAAAAAATACCAATATGTCAAGTAACCAATCTAAGCCAAACCATCGATTACCTCAAAAAAAACGGTTATTGGATTATTGGAACAGACATGGAAGGAACCGATTATAAAAAAATCGACTATAGTGGCAAAATATGTATTATTATTGGCAACGAAGGAAAAGGAATAAGCAACTTAATAAGCAAAAAATGTGACTTCATCGCATCAATTCCCATGCGTGGAAGCATTAACAGTTTAAATGCCTCAGTAGCAGCAGGTATTATTATTTTTGAAGCAATTAGGTGATAAAATGAACTATGATGATAATATAAATGACTATGAAATGATATCATATGTATCAGAAAACAACGAACAAGCCAATGATGTTATTTTTGAAAAATACAAACCATTAATATGTGAACGAGCCTCAAAACTGCTTGTCTATTGCAAAAACTACGGAATTGAAATAAACGACTTAATTCAAGAAGGCATGATAGGACTACACGACGCAATAACCAACTTCAACGAATCATATGATGTATGCTTTTACACCTATGCCCTCAAATGCATTAACAGTCGTATTATAACCTATATAGTACAAGCAGGGAGATTTAAAAACAAAGCCTTAAATGAAAGCATTAATTTAGAATTAAACCTAAACGACAAAAGCAACGAATTTGGAAAAAGCCTAGCCGACAATAGTTATAACCCCGAAAAAATACTAATAAATGAAGAAAATAAAAATGAAATATTAAACCTTATTGATGAAATACTAAGTAACTCTGAAAAAGAAGTAATCAATTTAAAAATAAATGGCTTTACATACAAAGAAATCGCCGATATACTAGGAAAACCAATTAAATTTGTCGACAATACACTTCAAAGAGCCAAAAGCAAAATAAAAGCACAACTAAAAAATAAAATTTAAAATAAAAAAAGTATATCTTTTTTTTTTTAACTATGTTATAATTGATTAAGATTATAATAGTATCGTAAAGGGGAATGTGTATGAATAATGATAACTTAGTGGGTTTTGTTGATAATAACTCAAATACTTTTGACTTTAGTAAAACATTTGACGACAAAGATTTTGTTAACCTAGATGAAGAAGATGAAATCATCATCAATAGCAAAAACAAATCATCAGACTATGATTTTGATGCTTCTTTCAAAGATGAAAAAGTCCTAAATTTTGGAGATGATGTATTAGACTTAAGCGGTAGTTTGGATGATAACCCCCTAGCTACCATCGATCCTTCTAGTGATGATCACACAGAATTAGATAGCTTTTTTGATAGTATATATAATGGTGTTGAAGACGCCAATGACTTAATTTCACAAATTAATCTTAAAAAACAAACTTTAGCTGAAACAGAAAAAGAAATCGATTCACTAAAAGAACAAATTGCCAGAGAAAAAGAAGAATTTACAAGATATATGGATTCACAAAGGCGTGCTCTTGAAATAGAAAGAAGACAATTGAAAGAAAAATCAGAATTGCAAAGAATGCGTTTAGCTGAAGAAAATGTTCAAATTAAGAACGATATTGACGTTAAAAATAATGAATTAGCACTAAGAGAACAAAAATTAAAAGCTGAACAAGAAAAATTAGAAATGCAAAAAGCAAACTTTGCCAAGTATAAAGAAGTTGAAGAAGAAAAGATTAAAAATGGTTTCGATAAATTAAATATAGAAAAAGAAGAAATCGAAAAAGAAAAGAACTTTAATTTTGAAACTTTAGAAAACAGTAAGAAAGAATTTGAAATCGAAAAAGAACATTTTGAAAAAATGAAACAAATTGAAGAATCAAAATTAGAGTCTGAAAGAGATAATTTGAATAAAAATTGTGAAAGATTCAAAAGACTTATTTCAGGATTATCAAGTAATTTTAATAGTATGCCAAATGAATAAACAGACTTATTGTCTGTTTTTAGTTTATATATTATAATATAGATGGTGATATTATGAAAAAGCCTGAGTTACTTGCACCTGCTGGTAATATGGAAGCCCTTATTGCAGCACTACAAGCAGGATGTGATGCTGTTTATTTAAGTGGTAAGAAATATGGAGCTAGGAGTTTTGCTGATAATTTTTCTAATGAAGAACTAGTTTCTGCAATTAATTATTGTCATATTTATGGTGTTAAAGTATACGTTACTGTAAATACTATTATTTATGAAAAGGAAGTAGATGAATTTTTAGAATATATTGATTTTTTGCACCGTAATAATGTCGATGCTGTTATAATGCAGGATTTGGGTATGATAGATTTAGTTGGGAAAATTTATCCTAACTTAGAAATTCATATTTCTACTCAAGCCCATGTTCATAATATTGAAGGAGTTAAATTTTTTGAAAAATTAGGCTTAAAAAGGGTAGTTCTTGCTCGTGAAACTAGTATTGATGATATAAAAAAAATAAAAAAAGAATGTTCTGTTGATATTGAAGTATTTGTTCATGGGGCACTTTGTATCAGTTATTCTGGACAGTGTTTGATGAGTAGTTTAATAGGTGGTCGTAGTGGTAATCGAGGTGCTTGTGCGGGATGTTGTCGACTAAAATATGACCTTATAAGTGATGGCAAAACTATTAATAAAGATAAATACTTGTTAAGTACAAAAGATTTGATGACCTTAGATAAAATTGGTGAATTAATTGAAAGTGGTATTGATAGTTTTAAAATTGAAGGACGTATGAAAAGACCTGAGTATGTTTATTTTGTTGTCAGTTTATATAGACACGCTATTGACTCTTATTTTACATCTGGTTTTGTTGATATTACTGATGAAGATATTAAAAATATGAAAAAATTATTTAATCGTGAATTTACTAATGGTTATTTATTTAATGAAAGGTATATTGTCAATCAGAAACGTCCTAATCATATGGGTGTAGAAGTAGGGCGTGTTATTGATTATAAAAATGGTTTTGTTAGTATTAAATTAAATGATAGTATTAGTATAAATGATGGAATAAGAATTGTTGGTCGTTTTGATAAAGGGCAGATTTTAACTAAGATGTTTGTAGATAAATGTTCTGTTAAAAAAGCCCATAAAGGAGATATTATCAGTTTTAAATGCGATCCTGTAAGCATTAATTCTCTTGTTTTAAAGACGACTGACTATAATCAAATTGTTGATATTAAAAAAAAAATAAACGATAAGTCTAGGAAAGTTTTTATTTCTTGTTTAATAAAATTAAATGTAGGTAAACCTTTATATTTAGAATTTTCTGATGGATTAAGAACAGTTAGTGCGACTAAAGATGTGGTAGAACGTGCTAAAAATAGTCCTTTAAGTAAAGAACAAGTAATAAAACAAATTAATAAATTAGGTGATACTGTTTTTGCAATTGAAAAAATAGATGTTGTTATGGATTCAAATGTTTTTGTACCTGTATCTTTAATTAATGAATTAAGAAGAGATGTTTGTTCTAAACTTATGGAAGCACGACTTTATAAAACCTTTTATAAAAAATGTAAATATGATACTTCAGTTCCTGATTTTGATAAAACTAAAAAATATAGTTGTTTAATAAATAAGGCAGATGATTATAATGCATCTTTATATGATTATATTTATGTTGATGATTATTCCTTGTATAAGAAACTAGATAATGTTTATTATCGTGTTCCTAGAGTTAATTATACTTATAAGGATATAAATGATAGAGTTTTGATAGGAGAAGTTGGAAGTTTATATAAATATAAATTATTTGACACAGATTTTTCTTTCAATGTTGTAAATTCTTATACAGTTGCTTTTTTACATAATTTAGGAGCAAAAAAAATTACTTTGTCTTATGAACTTGATAAAGACCAAACCAGTGATATTATTGAAGCATATCATAACCGTTATCACAAACATCCCAATTTAGAAGTAATTGTTAGTTCACGTGAAGAAGTTATGGTATCTAAGTTTAATTTGCTTGATTATTATGGTGTTAGTGATGGTTGTATTAAAGATAAATTTGGTAATTTATATCCAATAAGTGTTAAGGATAATATTATGTATATTTATAATTATAAGAGTAGAAATTTAGATTGTGAAGATTATTTTGAAATGGGAATTAATGTTGTTAGAAGAAATATGTAGTCTTGTTTATTTTTATTTGTTGTATTATAATGTAACTAGGTAGGTGAGCTTGTGGGTAAGAGAATTTTAAGCGCTATTATATTGCTTTTACTTTTTATTCCTGTTATTTTAATAGGTGGTAATATTTTTAATTTAGTTATTTATATTTTTTCATTGTGTGCTTTTTATGAATTTATAGGCGTTAAGGATAGTAAGAAAGAAGTTCCTTTATTTATAAAGATGATTGGCTATGTTGCTTTATCTTGTTTAGTGTTTTCTAATCAGAATAGTAATGCAGTATTTTTAATTGACTACCGAGTTTTAACAGGTATTTTGATTTTATTTTTGATACCTACTGTTTTATACCATAATAAAGCAATTTATAGTGTTAATGATGCCTTTTATATGATAGGTAGTGTTTTGTTTTTAGGCATTTCTTTTTCCTTGATGATTTTAATTAGAAGAGTTAGCCTTATTTTTACTGTTTACTTGTTTTTAATAAGTATTTTTAGTGATACATATGCTTATATAACTGGTAGTTATATTGGGAAACATAAGTTATTAGAACCTATTTCTCCTGATAAGACACTAGAAGGCATGATAGGTGGAATATTATTTGGTGTTTTTGTACCTGTAATGTTCTTTACGATTAATTCTGATATTAATGTATTTTTACTAATTTTTGTTACATTATTTTTGTGTATTCTTGGTATATTTGGTGATTTGTGTTTTTCAGCTATAAAAAGGTATTTTGGTAAGAAAGATTTTTCTAGTATTATCCTAGGTCATGGTGGAGTTTTAGATAGATTTGATAGTATAATTTTTATTGTTTTGGGATTTATGTTCTTTATAAATATTATGGGAGGTTAATATGGATTTTATTTTAACATTAATTTATATGCTTTTGATGTTATCAGTTATTGTTTTTATTCATGAATTTGGACATTTTATATTTGCTAAAAAGGCTGGTATTTATGTTTATGAATTTTCTTTAGGAATGGGTCCTAGAATTTTTAAATTTAATAGAAAAAATGATGAAACTGATTATTCCATTAGATTATTTCCAATTGGTGGTTTTGTTCAAATGGCTGGTGAAGAAGTTGTAGCTGATGAAAAGATACCTGAAAGTATGAGAATGCAATCTAAGAAGTGGATTGATAGATTTTTAACTGTTATTGCAGGAATTATGTTTAATTTTTTATTAGCGATTATTGTTTTTTTTATCGTTGGTTTAGTTAGTGGTTCTAGTCAAAATAAGCCATATATTAGTTATGTTGAAGATGGAATCAATAGTTCTTTGATTAATGTTGGTGATAGGATATTAGCAGTTAATGGTAAAAAGGTAATTTTTACGGATGTGCTTGCTTTAGATGTTCAAATTAATAGTGGTAAACCTCTTAAACTTAAACTTGAGGCAAGTGATGGAAGTATTCGTGATGTTACATTAAATCCTATTGAGGTTGATGATAATGGAGAAAAGAGTTATAAGTATGGAATTAGTTTATCAGATACTGTTTCTCAAGGTTTTTTTCCAGCTATAAAATATGCTTTTGTTAAATTTGCAAGTTTACTTTGTCAAATGGTTTTGATTGTATTTAGTTTATTTACTGGTAAGTTAGGATTATCTAGTTTATCAGGTCCTGTTGGTATTTTTTCAGTAGTTGGTCAGAGTGCTGATGCAGGGTTTATGCAGATGATTTATTTAACTGGTTTTATAAGTTTAAATGTTGGTTTTATGAATTTACTTCCTATTCCTGCTTTAGATGGTGGAAGAATTTTGTTTTTGCTTATTGAAAAGATAAAGGGAAGTAAAGTTGATGCTAAGGTTGAAAATATTATTCATTCTTTTGGCTTTGTTTTACTTATGATTTTGATGGTTGTTATTACATTTAATGATGTTATTCGTTTGATTGTTAGGTGATAATATGATTGATTTTAAATATGATGATAATGATATTATAAGTGACGCAATCATTAGTTTTTATAATGCTTGTGATCGTAAAGAGGAACTAGATGAAATCATAAAGTTGTATATTAGTGATAAAAAGTTTTTTGATTTTGTTCAAAAGAATTTTTTATTTAATAAATTAAGTGTTTCGTATTTATCGAGATTATTTAATGATTATGATGATGATAGTGTTTTAGATGAATATGATGCTATTACGAGTGTTAATACAACGAGGTGGATATAAATGTTATCTGTTAATTGTGTTAGTAAGAGTTATGATAAAGTTTTAGCAGTTGATAACTTGAGTTTTTCTGTTAAGCCTGGTGATATTTTTGGTTTACTTGGCCTTAATGGTGCTGGCAAGACAACGACATTTAGGATGATTTTAGGTTTAATTGAACCTGATAGTGGTAGTATTACTTTGAATGGGGAAAAAATTGATTATAGTGTTACTAATAAGATTGGTTTTTTAACGGAGGAGAGAAGTTTACTTGTTAAAATGACTGTTTTGGAGCAATGCTTGTTTTATGGAACATTGAAGGGAATGAGTCGTGATAGTATAATTACTAAGTTAGATATTCTTCTAGAAAGATTTGGTATTAGTGATTATAAAAATCGAAAGATAAAAGAGTTATCAAAAGGAAATCAACAAAAAGTTCAGTTTATAACTGCCATTATTAATGACCCTGTTTTGCTTATTTTGGACGAGCCTTTTTCCGGTTTGGATCCTGTTAATGTCGAATTGTTTAAAAGTGTGATTGTCGAACTTTCAAAAAAAGGAAGTATGATTATTTTCTCTAGTCATAGGATGGAGCATGTGGAACTTTTTTGTCAGAAAATTCTTATTTTAGTAAAAGGACGTACGGTTTTAAGTGGTGATTTAAATAAGATAAAGAAAAATTATGAACGTATGAATATTTTTATAAAAGGTGATATTGACATTGATAAGTTATCTAAAATTGATGGAGTTTTGGGAATTTCTCATAATAATGATGAATATGTCGTAAACATTAAAAATGATAGTATTATTAATTCTGTTTTTAAGGCTATTAGTAAGTGTAATGTTACGAAATTTGTTGTTAATGAAGCTAGTTTAAATGAAATTTTTTTAGCAAGTGTAGGTGAGGCTTATGAAGGATAAGTTAAAATATTTGACTTGGGTTAGTTTAAAGCGTAAGATCAGCACTAAATGGTTTTTGATTGTCAATATTCTTCTTTGTTTAGCTATTACATGTATTGTTAATATTGATAGTTTAATCAAGTTTTTTGGTGGAGACTTTAATGATAAAAGAGTTATTTATGTTGTTGATAATACAGGTTTCTTTTATGATAAATTTAAAGTGAATTTTGAATCACTTGTTTCTAATATTGATGATTTTTCTAATTTTTCAGTTGTTGCTGATGACAGGGATATTTCTTTATTAGAAGATGAGTTGAAAAATGAAAATAAAAATAATCTTATTTTGGTTGTTAATAATGATCCTAATAATTTAATTAACTGTGATGTGATCAGCAATCATTATGTTGAGCTTATTGATTTACAGTTGATTACCAGTTCTATTAATAATACAAAGGTTGAACTTGCTATTGCTAATTCTTCTATTCCTGTTGATGTTCTTAATAGTATATATGATGATGTTTCTATTAATAGGGTAATATTAGAAAGTGATAAGTCTTTGCACGATGAGAATATTACAATCGTTATGAATACTATTTTTCCTATATTTATTTTACCGTTTTTTATGCTCACAATCATTTTAATTCAAATGATTGGTGCTGAGGTTAATGATGAAAAGTCAACTCGTGGTATGGAGATTATTATCTCAAATGTCAGCCCTAGTGTTCATTTTGCTTCTAAGGTTATTGCCGGTAATTTATTTGTTATTGGTCAAACTATTTTGTTAATTATTTATTGTTTGCTTGGACTTGGTATTAGAAAATTAATTGGTGGTGATAGCATTGTTAATGGCGTTATTGATCAGGTTATGACAAGCGCTAATGATGTCATAGCGACGGGTATTGGAAGTCAAATTATGTATATTTTACCTGTTACTATATTGCTTATGCTTATTACTTTTATTTCTTATTCATTATTGGCAGGAATTTTAGCTTCAATGACTACTAATACTGAAGATTTTCAACAATTACAAACACCAATTATTGTTGTTTCCTTAGTTGGTTATTATTTAGCAATGATGGCTAATGTTTTTAAAGGTTCTTTATTTATAAAGTTTATTGCTTATATTCCTTTAATTTCCTCTATTTTAACTCCTTCTTTGCTTATTTTAGGACAATTTAATTTATTTGATGTTATTATTTCTTTTTTACTTGTAATTTTATTTAATTATTTACTTATAAAGTATGGTTTAAAAATTTATAAGGTTGGAATTTTAAATTATTCTTCTAAAGATTTATGGAAAAAAATGTTTAAGGCTTTAAAATAGTCTTTTATATGCAAGAGTGGTGGAATAGGTAGACACGCAAGCTTGAGGTGCTTGTGATTAATATCGTGTGGGTTCGAGTCCCATCTCTTGCACCAGATAGATACTAAACTCGGATTTTTCGAGTAAATATAGAAAACGCACTTGATAAAAGTGCATTTTTAAGTTATTATGTATTTGTCAAGAAAACTTGCATAAAATAAAAAAGGAATACCTAATTTTGACGAGTTAGGTACTATTCCACATCTTAGATTAGTACCGAATATAGTGGTACTATTTTTATTAATATGATTAAAATCACAATAATAAGTATTATTATAGAATAAAGATATTTCTCTGATTTTTTCATAATGTCCATCCTTCCACTTTAAAAAGTAAAGGAGAATAGAACCTAAACTAACAAAGTATTCCTAAAGTGAATTATAATAAGACTAATGATGCTGAGACAATACCTTATATTAAATTTTGACAATTTAGAAAACACACTTGCATATTGACTTATCAATATGTATATTAGATAAGTGAAGGGAGAACAAACATGAAAACATACATTGTACTAGATGAGTCAGGAGCAATGCATTTAAAAAAAGAACGTTATTTTGTTATTGCTGGATTTATGACACGAGAGCTTCATAAGGTCACCTCTACACATAAAAGAATTGAAGAAATTGTAAAAGCAAGAAAAAATATTTCCATTAATCAAAAAATTGAATTAAAATCTTCAAAAATTAATGATAGTCAACAAGCATTATTCTTAAATGAAATATATGATCTATCAGGAGTTGTTCC
>CANRPB010000059.1 GCA_947632415.1 uncultured Bacilli bacterium | reverse complement strand
AATAGAACAGATACATACACAGCAGAAACAACTTCAGGCAATGGTTATACTATAAATTATGAAAATTATAAAGCAAAATTAATAAGTGCGGAAGAAGTAAATAGTATAGTAAGGAACGCAAATTGGACACCATCAAGTGGCTGGTATTATCTAGATTCATTGAATCAAACTGAACCAACAAGATCAAAAGGATCAAGTGCATATGCATGGTTATATAGTAATTTGACAAATTGTGAAGGCCATGGTTGTAATGTAAATCTACAAAATCCAGCAAATATATGGTCATATTGGACAAGTACGGCCTGCGTCGATGATTCTTCTCGTGCGTGGAATGTGCACCACCATGGCCGCATGTACGATGATTCTTTTGTGTCTCTCACCGACCGCGGCGTCCGCCCAGTAATAACAGTCTCAAAATCTAAACTATTAAATTAAAACAAACTTAAGGTACTAATTAGGTGATGATATGAATAAAGAAATAACTAAATTTATAGAATACTTAGAATATGAAAAAGGATATTCCAAAAGAACAATCATAAATTATGAAAAAGATTTAGAATTATTTAACAATTTCTTAAAAAAAAATAAAATAACAAAAATCGAAAATATTAATTATGAAACAATAAGAAAATATCTAAGTTATCTTCATGAAAAAAAATACGAGTCATCATCAGTATGTAGAAAAATTAGTGCCTTAAGAACATTCTTCAAATATGCAACAAAAGAAAATATAATTAAAAACAACCCCATGATACTAATATCAAATCCTAAAAAAGAAAAAAAACTCCCTAAATACTTAAACTACGAAGAAATAGAAAAACTACTTAACTCCATTGATACAACAACCAAAGAAGGTATAAGAGATAAACTTGTAATAGAACTACTATACTCAACAGGAATAAGAGTAAGTGAACTAGTAAATATAAAAATAAAAGACATCAAAATAAATGAAAAACAAATACTAATACTAGGAAAAGGAAACAAAGAAAGAATAGTCCTATTTGGTGAATTAGCCAAACAAACACTCAAAGAATATCTAAATACAAACAAAGAACTATTTACAGGAAACATTAACAATCAATATCTATTTATAAACAAAAATAAAAACCACCTATCAACCAACAAAATAGAACTAATTGTAAAAGACGTTCTAAAAAAAAGTGCCCTTAAACTAAATATATCACCACATACCTTAAGACATACATTTGCTACTCATTTATTAGAAAACGGAGCCGACTTAAAAAGTGTTCAAGAACTACTGGGACACGAAAATCTAAAAACAACTGCTATTTATACACATATATCAAACGAAAGACTAAAACACGTATTTGTAAACTCGCACCCAAGGGCTTTAAAAACTAAAAATATACATTAATTTACAAACAATCTAGTACAAACTAGATTTTTTTCTTAACTAAATAAAGAAAATATGTTATACTTTAATTATAAGAATAAGGAGGACATAAAATGAAATTTGTATACTCATTTGAAGAAGGAAATAAAGACATGCGTGAACTTCTTGGAGGAAAAGGAGCCAATCTTGCCGAAATGACAAATCTTGGTCTTCCAGTACCACGAGGATTCACTATAACAACTGAAGCATGTAATAATTATTATCAAAATAACCAAAATATCGATAATAATATAATAAACGAAATCATGCAAAACATAACCAAACTAGAACAAAAAACAGGAAAAAAATTCGGAAGTGACACTAAACCATTACTAATATCAGTAAGAAGTGGATCAAGAGCCAGTATGCCTGGAATGATGGACACAATCTTAAATCTTGGAATTAACGACCAAGTAGCTACCTCTTTAATAAAACTAACCAATAATCCAAGATTTGTATGCGATTCATATAGAAGATTCATCGAAATGTACGCTGACGTTGTCGACGGACTAGATAGAAACGAATTTGAAAAAATATTATCCGAAATAAAAGAAAAAAAACAAGCCCAATTCGACACTGATCTAGACGCAAACGCTATGTTCGAAGTTACAATGCGCTTTAAAGCATTATATAAAAAACTAAAAGGAAAAAACTTTCCTCAAGATCCTAAAATTCAATTAATAGAAGCCGTAGCCGCTGTATTCAAATCATGGAACAACGAAAGAGCAGAAGTATATAGAAAAATGAACAACATACCACACGATTGGGGAACAGCAGTAAATATTCAAGAAATGGTCTACGGTAACTACGGTAATACCTCAGGAACAGGCGTTGCCTTCACTAGAAATCCCGCTAATGGTGAAAACAAACTATACGGCGAATACTTAATCAACGCCCAAGGAGAAGACGTAGTAGCAGGTATAAGAACACCACAATCAATAGACACCCTAAAAAGCATTATGCCAAACATATACGTGCAATTTGAAAGCGTAGCTAAGACACTTGAAAAACACTACAAAGATATGCAAGATATGGAATTTACAATTGAAAATGGTCACTTATTTATGCTTCAAACAAGAAACGGTAAAAGAACCGCTCATGCCGCTTTAAAAATTGCCGTTGACATGGTTAATGAAGGATTAATAACCAAAGAAGAAGCACTATTAAAAGTAGATCCCAATACATTAGATCAACTACTACACAAAACATTTGACGACGAAGAACTAAAAAAACTTCATCCTTGTACTACAGGACTAGCAGCATCACCAGGAGCAGGAACAGGAAAAATATACTTCAATGCCGAAGATATCAGCAAAGCTAAACAAAGAGGCGAAGAAACATTACTCATTAGACAAGAAACATCACCAGAAGACATAACCGGTATGAAAGACGCAAATGGCATCTTAACAGTACATGGAGGAATGACATCCCATGCTGCCGTCGTAGCCCGTGGAATGGGTAAATGCTGTGTATGTGGGTGCACTAATATAACAGTAAACGAAAAAGACAAGACCCTAACACTACCAAATGGAAAAACCCTACACGAAGGAGACTACATGTCCATCGATGGCACCACAGGATGCGTATACGATACACAAATAAAAACAAAAGAAGCAACTGTAAGTGGAGACTTTGAAACATTTATGAACTGGGCCGATAGCGTCAAAAAACTAGAAGTAAGAACAAATGCCGATACTCCAAAAGACGCTGAAGTAGCCAAAAAATTTGGCGCTAAAGGAATAGGACTATGTAGAACAGAACACATGTTTTTCGATAAAGACAGAATATTTAATTTTAGAATGATGATAACAGCTCCTGACTTAGAAAAAAGAAAACTTGCCCTTAGTAAAATATTACCATATCAAAGAAATGACTTCGAAAAACTATTTGAAACCATGAATAATCTACCAGTTGTAATAAGATACTTAGACCCACCATTACACGAATTCCTACCCAAAAAAGACGAAGAAATAAAAGAACTTGCCCTTAGTTTAAACATGGAATATCAAGAATTAAAAGAACGAATAGAAGCACTAAAAGAATTTAATCCAATGATGGGTCATAGAGGATGTAGATTATCAATAACATATCCAGAAATAGCAGTTATGCAAACACAAGCAGTAATAGAAGCCGCAATTAACGTGACAAAGCGTGGTATTAACGCAAAACCAGAAATAATGATTCCATTGATAGGAGATGCCAAAGAATTAAAATACATAAAAAATATTATATGTACTACTGCTAATGAGATAATAAAACAATCAGGCGTAAACATAAAATACCTAGTTGGAACAATGATTGAAATACCAAGAGCCGTCCTTATTGCCGATGAACTTGCCAAAAATGCTGACTTCTTTAGCTTCGGAACAAACGACCTAACTCAACTAACTTATGGTTTTTCAAGAGATGATTCAAGTAAATTCCTAAAAGACTACTACGCAAAAAGAATTTTTGAAAAAGATCCATTTGCAACTATTGATGAAGAAGGAGTAGGAAGATTAGTTGAACTAGGTGTAACTTTAGGTAAAAAAGGTAATCCTAATATCGAACTAGGAATATGCGGAGAACATGCAGGAGATGCTGATAGCATAGCGCTTTGTCATAAAATTGGACTAAATTATGTATCGTGTTCACCATATAGAGTTCCAACAGCAAGATTAGCAGCAGCAATAGCCGCTATACGTGAGCACAATAACAAATAATCTGTAAATATTTATTTAACCAAAAAAAGGACTGTTTATGAAACCAAAATTTCTAACAGTCCTTTAATTTTATCCTAAACCTTTTTAAGCCTTTTACTTTTCTCTTCTAACTTATTAAAATCTCTAGTTAAAATTGTATCTAATTCCTTTAATACATCATCCGTAATAATTAAATTATAGAACATACACTGTTTAATTAAATCAGGTGTTATTTCATCACCATCCAATATATGTTGATTAATCAATCTTATTACCTTATTTTTAGAAATAATGATAAACCCTAATTTACAAAGATCCTTTCTAACAGGAATCATATATTCAAAAATTTCTGAATTAGTATACTTTTCTTCCAAAAAATTAAGATATATATTCTTCTCCTTATAAAATGGATTCCCTTTCTTATTCCAAAAAGGAACTAAAGTATCATATAAATTCTTTTGTGATTTCTTATCCGTTACCTCTTCAGCCTTCAAAATTTGCTTATTACTAGTAAGTAACCTTATATCAAAATCATTAATTAGAACATTCTTTTTTTTATACTTTTTATCACTCATTATCTTTGCCATAATTTTTTTATTAAACATACTCATAGAACTTTGATACATTAATTCATTTACTATACAAGTTTCAGACAACAAAAGACCAAAAAAGTAATAATACAAATTAGGCAAACGAGTATTGTTTATATAATTCTCTAACTGCATATGCTTAACAACATCTTTATCTTGAATATAACATTTTTCAATAGCGCGTAAATCCTCATAATGTCCACATTCAATCAAACGGTCAAATGTACTCATAGATAATGGTACCGATATATACCTTGTTGGAACTTGTGTAATATTATAAGCATAAATAATTACAGAATTATTAAAATAAACCTCTTGTTGTTCTGGCCTTTTATTAAACATCTTAATTTTACCATCCCTATCAAGAAAAGGATCAGATAAAATTAATGAGATAATATTAAACAATTTCTCATGTTCCTCATCAAAGAAAAGACCTCTCATATGTTTTATATCCCAAACATTAAAATCCGTACCCTTTAGCAATTCTCTAACCGCTAATAATATTTGTATATTAGACTTCTCCAAAAGCTCCTTAATAAAAGAAGTATCATCCATAAAACCAAAAGGCTCATTTTCAATAATTTCTATCATATCATTCAAATCCTCAATCGAATTATCAGACGATATATTAATTGCATATTTATCTTGCAAATAATCATTTAAACACTTTGTATCAGCATATTTTAACTCTCTTTTAAAATCAACCGAAACAACTTCCGGCACAGGTTTACTTAAAACCGTTTGAACAGGAACTTGAGGTGCTACTTTACATTCCTTTTTCTCAACTTTATCAGGTTCCTTTTTCTCATTTAACAAGCCCATTTTCTTAAGATTAACCATCTTATTATATTCGATTATATTTGATATTTCCTTAACTATATCCAACTTTAAAATATCGGCAATTTCTGAATTAATATAAATTTTTTTATCCCTAATTTTTTCCAATAATTCAATAATCTTTGTTACCAATAACTTAGTCTCACATATATATCTTTTATATTTAGCCTCACACTCTTTTTGCTTATCAGACACTTTAATATGATATTTTTTTAACTCACTAATTAAAATAAAAGTCTTTTCAATTTGACCAGTTATATCTTCTTTCTCATCAAAATATTTAAAAGTTAAATCCTTAACATAAACATTATTCCTTAATAAACCATCAACATCTAAAAAATCCTCTTGATCCATCACACCAACTTCTAATTTTTCTAAAAAACTGTACAATGACTTTAAGACATCTATTTGATTAATTAATTCTTCAAACATTTTTTATCACCTTCAAAAAACTTTAATATATCAATTTTATCTGCATTAACGAAATTCCAAATATAATTCTCAATAGTACGCCTATCAACTTCCTTTTTATGAATTATTTTTTGAATTGCCTGAGATATAATATCAGGATCCTCAGTAGCCAACGCTTCATAAAGATGTAATTGTACAAAAACAGCCTTCTTCTTAAACAATTCTTTTACGTTTTCAAGCATCTTATTTCCTTTAACATAACAATTTAAAACTAAAACATAATCATTAGGTAATACCTTATAAGTTAATCTTAACTTATAATTCTTTTTTTCAATTAACAACTCAGGAAGTTCCGTAAGCGGTTTACCATGAACATCACCAGATAAAAGTTCTAAAAACTGACGTTTTAATGTATTTAGAAAAGTTTTGTTTTCAATTCTAGCAATGTTATCAGTAATATAAAGAGAATTATTAGTTGATTTTGATAAAAAAATAAGTTTCTTAACTGGCTTTATTTGTTGCTTTTCAATCTGACCAAGTAATTTATCATTATATAAACCATAAAGAATATATAACATTCTTATCATTTTTTCATTCACAATATTATTGTTAAAATTATCAAGAATATTTCGCATTAACCCTAATATAACCGTATCATCAAAAGAAACATCATTTCTTATCGTTGCCTCAAGTTCATTATCACTAACTGACAACAAATAATTAAGTACATTACTATAATCAGATTGCCCATTATTAAGAGCTAAAATAGTCTTAATACTATCAACTAATGCCTGTGTATCCTTATCAATATTCAATTTATCCATTTTATCACTTGTTAAATATTTTTCCTTTTTAGAACTCAATGTATAAATTCTAATATTTTCATCAACGACAATTTTTAAAATTTCCAAAGCATCTTCATTATAAGTTTGACATAGTTTAATTATTTCCTTAATTTGTTTTAAATCATCAATAGGTAAACCAAGGTTATATACATATTCTAATATTTTTTGCTTATTTTGAAACTTATTAATCATCTCTAAATTCATAATTCGTGTGTTTTGCCTAGATTTTAATATATTTAACTGTTCATTTAAAAAAACTAAAGCTTCTTTCATTTGCTCAAAATTTTCATTGTTTATTTTAAGCGCAATTTTCTTTAAGTTAATAGCGCTAATTAATTTTTTATCATTAACGTTTTTTAAGATCTCATCTAACTCACAAGTATCATTTGTTGTTAAAACTCTTTCAATAGACATTATCATCGTACTTAAGTCATCTTCTATAACCATACTACTTATTTTTCTATCAATTTCCATAAGTTCATCAAATATTCTATCACTATATTCCTTCATACTTATCTTCCTTTTCATGTGTTTTATATACTATCATATGTTTCAACCTTTTGCAAGAGAAATAAAAATACTCTAGTTTTATTGACGTATTTATTATATAATAGTATCGGTTTGAAGAGAGGTGTTATATGAATTTAGATAGCGTTATTTTTATCGATAATTTTCCGAAAATAGATCTTCACGGTTGTGATAGAGAAACCTCCCGAGTCTTAGTAAATGATTTTATAAGAGATAACATAAAAATGCAAAACGAAATAATTGTTATTGTTCATGGTATAGGTGGAGGCATAATTAGAAAGACAGTTGCCGAGACATTAAAGAAAAATAAAAATGTTGTTGCTTTTAAAACATTTTATAATAATATGGGCGCAACTATTGTAAAAATAAAACTTGAAAATATCAAAAAAAGTGGTATAATATCTAATCACCAAATCAAATAGGGGGTATATATGCAGACAAAAACAATGAGAACAATTTTATTTAATGTACTAGTTATATTAACGATAATATTTATTTATTTTATGTTTTTTCCTAAAAAAAGTTATGTTGAAGAAAAATTAAATCTAACACTTAATCCAATAATAGAAGAAACATTTAATCAAAATATAAATAGTATGGCAATCGCATCAACTAAATATTTTGAAGAAAACGAAAAAACCAAAGTTACATTATCAGAATTAATAAAAAATAATCTCTTAGTAGAATTAAAAGATTCAAACAATGAGATATGTGATGTCAATGAATCATATTCTGAAAAAAGTAACAGCAAGTTATCAATTTATTTGAAGTGTAATGATAAAGAAGATCTTGTTGTAAAGAAAATAAAAAATGAGGAAAACAAATTATTTTGTCTTTATCAATATGAAAAAAAAGAACCACTTGGTTATACAGAGTGGGGTGCTTGGTCTGATTGGCAAGAAGAAAAAGTAGAAGCCAATGAATTAACTAATGTAGAAACTAAGATTGAAAAAGAACTTGATGGTACTAAAACAGTAACTGACAATAAACAAGTAAGTATTGATGCCACATTGAAAACGCGTATTTCTTGTCCTACTGGTTATAGTGCTGAGGGAACAAAGTGCAAAAAAAGAGTAGAATCAAAATCTATCACAGCGTCTATCTCATATTCTTGTCCTCCTGGTTATACAAGAAATGGAACCATGTGTTATTCTAAGGATAATACAAAAGAAGCAACTAAAAAGTATTATTGTCCAACTAATCAAACTAATATTGAATATGAATTATCTGGAAGCACTTGTAAAGTATATATGTTAAGATATAAAGAAGCAACTAAAAAAGAATCCTACTACGCATGTCCTAATAACTATCAATTATCAAACAATAAATGTTATAAGACAGAAACTTATGAAAAAGAAATAGATAACTATAAAGAAGTAACATATTATCGTTATCAAACAAGAGAGAAAAAAGCCGAAAAAAATGTCATAAAATGGAGTCGACCAAATGACAATAATTTATTAAATGACGAATATAATATGACTATAGAGGTATTCTGTGAGTTTTAATTTGACAAAAACAAATTAAAATGATAAAATTTATACAATGATTACTTTTGTAAAGGGGGTATAAAATGAAGGATGTATATGTTTTTGAATATATTAACGAAAATGAGTTTCATAAACTAGAAAGATCACTCAAAAAATATAATATGTTAGCATATAAAAAACTATATTTTGATTACTATCCTTCTTTAAAAGAAGGGAAAATGTTAGGTGAACAAATATCTAAAAATGAAGATATTGGAACAACAACATATGAATTATCTTTACCAACTGATGCCTTATTTAAAAAAGTTCATGGAACAATAAAACTAAGATATCATGTATATGAAGATCAAAAAATAGTCATGTTAGATACTATTATTCCAGAAGATATATTAACAGAAGGACATCAATCAGAATTAGTAACATATAAAGGAGTAATGATTTCAAAACAACATTCTGAAAAAGATATGTTTAAAATAAACTTATTAAATATGATTCAAAAGTAATGAAAAAATAATAAAAAAAATAAATAAAGGTACTTGATTAAAAGTATCTTTTTTGATATATTATTAATGTAGAATTATAGCAAAGATAATTACTGCAAGGCTATAGTTCTATAAGGGAAAAGTAAAAAGGAGTGTATGAAAATGAAATATAAAAAAATAAAGTTAACAAATAGTAACCTAGGGGGGGGGCACGAAATACCAATAAAATAAAGGCTTTCACC
>CANRPB010000058.1 GCA_947632415.1 uncultured Bacilli bacterium | reverse complement strand
AAAACAGCACATGGTGGAGGAAAGATGTTTAAATCTCGAACAAAATTTTTAACAATAATGGCATGCCTTTCATTTTTATTGGCATGCGGAACATTTGTTTTTTGCTTAGACCGCCAACAACTAGATGGCAGTGTTAATATTCAATATGTTGCGTTACCACCAACAAATGATCTTTGGAATGCTGGCGAACAATCTTTTTATAGATATAACTTAAATAAACTTTTGCAACAGATTTCTAACGATGCAACAAGTTCAATAAGCAATATGTCAAAGGTGGATAGCCTAGCGAGCGCAAAAACAACAGCTGGCACGATGCGAACTTACACAACGGGTAAAACTTCTGGCGAGGATATAACTGTACAATTAGGCGGTTTAACTTGGACAGTGACTTATTTATCTACAACCAAAACAGGAGAAACTATTTTGACTTTATGGTTAGACGGCAAAGCAAATAACATAACAACCAGTTCATTTACTAATGGATGGACTCAAAATAATCCAACCCAAACATATCCTTGCAATATGTATGGCAGGTCATACATAAGGGCAGAGATATTAAATAATGGTGGTAAATACGCAACTTCAGGTACAACTGTTGAAACTTCCACTAAAAAAGCCGATAACATTTTTGCCATGTTTACAATGGGTGAACTAACAAACTATTTAGTGACTCCTCGCCAAGTAGATTGGCAAGAGGACAAACAATATGCCACAAATCAATTAAAATTTTCTTGTAATTTACCAAATGAAAATTGGTCGGAAAATTTTCCAACAGTAGATTTCTATTATGATACTTATAATTATGCTAGCAAGAAGGGAGATAATGATGCGTGGGCTGACGATTATATATGGTTGCCGTCAATAACAGAAACAGGTTATAGTGATTCAAAAATTGGAATTTGGAATTTAAGCGTGGCTCAACGCACTTGTTCGACAGCGACATGGCTTCGTTCGGGTTATTCAAACAACGTTGGATATGTCAATGTTGTTTATGCCGCGGGTAATGACTATGATGCTTATACGGCAGATAAAAGTTACGCAGTTCGCCCCGCTCTGCACTTAAATTTAACCGAGGCAGTTAAACAAGCAAAATAAAATAAAAAAGGTGGCATTGCCACCTAAATTTTATCTAATTCTTCTGTAATTTTGGCCTTATTAATGTGTTGATAAACACTCTGTTTCAGCGTGTTTTTGCCCAACACATTATATTTTATCTAATTCTTCTGTAATTTTGGCTTTATTAATGTGTTGAGAAACACTCTGTTTCAGCGTGTTTTTGCCCAACACATTATATTTTATCTAATTCTTCTGTAATTTTGGCTTTATTAATGTGTTGGCCAATAAACACGAGTTTCACCATTCTATCGCCGTAAGTTTCGTCCCAATCGTGGCGGAATTTTTCATCATTTAAAAGCAGTTGTTCAATTTGGTATTTTGGAAGAGTGGCGTACCACGGGCCGTTTTCGGTTAAAACTTTTTGGCGGCCGGCTTGTTCGTAAATATAACTCATATTTTTATCGTTGCTGAAATATACAAGCCCTTTTGTACGGATGATTTGTTTGCCATAATCTTTGTTTGCCCAATCCTCAAATTTTAGCCTATCAAACGGGCGGCGGCGGAAATAAACGAATGTGCCAATGCCATATTCTTCCGTTTCGCCACCTTCATGGTGATGGTGGTGATGCCCATGTTCATGTTCGTCATGGTCGTCATCATCGTCATCATGTTCGTGATGATGTTCATGCTCGTGTTTTTTGTCTGTTTCGTTGTGATGCTTGTCGTGATGTTCGTCATGGTCGGCATCCTCGTCAATATCCTTTTCAATTTCTTGGTACCAGCCGGCAGAGGTTATAACATTTTCCATATCAAAGCGGTTTGTATCCAAAATTTCGCTTAAATCCACGTTGGAATAGTCCGCCTCTATAAGTTTGGCTTTTGGTTGCAAATTTTGAATTATGCGCTTAACGCGTTGAAGTTCGTTTTTGCTGACCTCACTAACCTTATTCATAATTAAAATGTCACAAAACTCAATTTGCTGAATAACTAAATTTTCAATGTCGTCCTCTTCAATGTCTTTTTTCAAAAGCTCGTCGCCACAGCCAAATTCTTGCACCATGCGGAGAGTGTCTACCACACTGATAATTGCATCTAGTTTGCAAAAAACCGGCATACCTTTTTGCTTAAAACTTTCGGTTAGAAAGTTGATGGTTTGTGCAATAGGGATTGGCTCGCAAATGCCACTAGCCTCAATTATGATATGGTCGAACTTGCGCTGCTTAATAATTTCATGCAATTGGTCAATTAAATCCTTTCTAAGCGTGCAACAAATGCACCCGTTTTGAAGGGCAACCAAACTTTCCTCTTTTTTGTTTACAACGCCGCCTTTTTCAATAAGGTCGGCATCAATGTTAACTTCGCCAATGTCGTTGACAATAACCGCCACTTTGTAACCCTTTGTGTTTGCCAAAATGTGGTTTAATAGCGTGGTTTTGCCGCTGCCTAAATAGCCGGTTACAAGCGTTATTGGCACAGTTTTAAAATCTTTCATGTTTTTCTCCTTAAAATTTATATTTGCAAAGTTTTTAAAAACTTAGAAATTTTTGAGAATTATCTGTAGCCGTGGCAGATAATCCTTACTTAAAATTTGTAGTTTACAATTTAAATTTTAACCTTTTAATTATATCACTAATTTAGAAAAAGTTAACAAAATTTTTAAATTTTTGAAAAATTTAAATAAAAAAATTTTTCGTTGCACGCACACAAAAGTAGAAAAGCACTATTATGAATGCTGTATGATTGAGCGAAGAAAGACATCGGCTAAAAATTAGTTGACTTGCAAGAAAAAAGAGATATAATATAAAATATGAATAATACAATTAGAAAATTTTTATCCTCGTTGAATATTGAACAAACGCATTTAGACAAATTAACATCAGTTAAAGTAAAGGCTCAAGACGATATTAATTGGGTGGTGCAACGATATCGAAAAAACAAATCTCTCAGCGAAGGGAAAAGTATGGTTTCTATAGCGGATGTTTTGGGTTATAATTATGGTTATATGTTTCCTTATGTAGAAGATTTAAAACTAATAGACGCAATGGATCACTTTTTTGATGAAGATGGAGGCGGATATAAAACAAGATCTGTATCTATGCTTGCTTATTCTTCAAGTGAAATAATGCAAAAATTGCAAGGAAGTTTTGATAGTGAGCCTATAAGATTAATAGAAGCAGACAAAGGCCGCTATGTTATTGGAGATAATGGCCTACATAGATTTAATGTTATGCGGATACATTATTTGGCTGAATTATTAAAATTAGACCCAAATGATAAGCTTGGTATTTCAAATTTAAGAAAAAAATATACTTTTCCTGCGGAAGTGGGTGAAATCGATTTTTTTAAAACCTACTGCTCATTTATTATTCAATCTTGTGCCTTTGATATTGAAATAGAAACCGCTTATGACGAAAATTATAATATACTAGACGAAGTGTGCATAACTAAAGCAAATGACCCAAACTATAAAAAAATTTTTAAAGACAATGAACTATTGAACTGCATGCATAAAGCGTTAGATAAATTTTTGCAAAATTCCACCGAGGATGATGCACACAGGCTTGCCGAAAGAATAAATCGCGCATATGAACAGTTTGACAGTTTCAAAGAGTTCTATGATGCTTACTTGTATATGTATAATTTTAAGGAGATGGGATGGAATTATTAAAATTAAAAATTTCTGACAAACAGAATTCTGTTAAGTATTTATTAAAAAAAGACAGTATTACAATTGGGTGCGGTTATGTTTTTAATAGAGAAATTAACCCTATAGAAATTTATATTGATGAAAAAAATCAGTCAAACGGATATGGAAAGTTACTTTTTAACGATTTGATTAAAGTTTTAAAAAAAGGAAAAACCCCAGGGGCAATATTTGAGCTGCCACAAACTAATTTTAAGATGGTTAACATTATTTCCCAAGCAGGAGGAGTGCAAATATTTCAAAACAAGGACACCATTAAATTTATAATAAAATTGTGCTAATAAATTTCATTATATTGTTGACATTTTTGCATTTAAATAAAATTTAAAAAAAATTTTGAAAATTTTTTAAAATTAATAAAAAAATTTGGTTGCAATAAACAATACAAAGGTCGTAAAAAAAACAAAAAAATTTATTTCCCTTTCATAAAAGTGGGCAACCGCCCAAGAATGAAAAAACCGCACACTTGCGGTTTTGATTAAAAAGGGCGTGTTTTACAAAATAAAAAACCACGAGAACATATGTTCGAGTGGTTGCAAGGAGCACCCGCCTTAAAGTTTATAATTGCGAGTTAACGAGCAATTTAGCATATAGGCGCGGTGCGACATGGTTGAGCGAACTCAACCTAAAATGAATCTTATTTAATAAAAACATAGTTTCTATGGTAATCCATATAGTCTTTTCTTTTTTTATTAAGTGTTATTTTGTCTAATTTAAAATTACTTACATATTTAATAACATCCTTGTCTAATTTGTTTGAGGCTATGATATTTCCATCATCGTCAAAAGTAATATATCCATTATCAAATAATGAATCCATGTTTTTTGATAATAACAATCCATTATTTACATCAAACGCTTCTTTATCATTACATTGAATATATGGTTTAATATGAGAAGCTATTAAAATTGGATATGCCAAATGTTCCAGTACACATTGACCTTTATTGACATTATACAATTGTTTGCATTCGTTAATTAATTCAATTTTATATAGTCGTTGTAAATAAGGATCTCTAACCTTTGTTTTTTCCTTGGTGTCAATAAGTATTGAAGGGTCTAAAGACATAATGTTTTTATTAACATAAATATCTGTTAAATTAGAACATAATTTGAATAAAAAATTTCTTTGATTATATTTTCTTTCATCAGCTTCATCTATTAATATTTTTGATAATTGAGAAGATAGTTCGGTTGGTGTCAAATATCCCTTTGGAAAAGAGTTTATTTTTGTAAACATAATCGCAAGCAATTCTTCTTTATTTATTTTCCCACAACTTTCCAAAGTTTTTAAAAGAAATTTCATTTCATTTTCATTGGAAGCTTTATTATAACTGCGAGAAAAACTTGAATTATCATAAATAATTTTTGAATACAGCAATCGTTTTTGTTCTTTATTTGTTTCGTTTAAAAATTTACGAGTCAAATAATGATAGCTTTTGCCATAATTATCGATAAATCCAAGCTTATAAAATTGATTTATTGATTTTCTTGTAGATATATCACTTTTTGGATAAATTTTCATAATAATTTCTTGAAGTTCTTTATATCCTTTTGTGTCTATACCTATAGTTTTATCAACTTTCTTATCTATAAAATCCACAATAATTCTTAGCACATTATTAAAAGGTTTCCCATAAAAATCTGAATATTCAAGTGTTATTTGCCAATAATCCTCGTATATTTGGGGTTTAATAATATCCTTCATTTTTACCTCTTTACTTTTAAAATTAGTAATTGTTCTATTGTAGTGTTTTTATTTTCTTTATTTGTTAATTTATATTGGTGTGATTTTTGTATTACTTTAGTTTGCCCAAAATTTTTCATAACGCTATTTAATTCTTCTACTGATGGATTTGTTTTATTGTTCAAGCTAATTACAATATATCTGGTTTTATTTAAACATAATTTTGTTAAATCAATAAGATTATTTAAAAACATTTCATTTTTAGATAAATTTATATAATCAATCTCTTTGCCAAAAATTTTATCATAAATTCCATAAAAATCCCCATACTTGTTCATTGTTTTTGGATAAGGGGGATCCATATATATTATGTCCACTCTTCCTTTGAACTGTTTAATAAAATCAAATGAGTCTTTGTGGAAACTTTTATTTTTTTGATTATTGTCAAAAATACTTTCATTGTAATTTTGCAAATCGGCCATAATTAAAGATTCAAATGATTGATTATGATAAGCTCTTCTTCTTTTATATTTATTATAACTATAATCTTCATCTCTTAATTTTTTAATTTGCTCCCAAGGAACATTCATCCTTGAATATGGAAGTTTACGTATCATTGCTCTTCTAATTAGTGCTAGAAATAAATATTTTTTATAATCATCCAACTTTTCAGAAATTTTTATTAATTTAGCTAATTCTTTAACTTCAAAATCATAATAAAGTTTATTTGTTAAAAATTTAGAAATTTTCATATATTCTTGGTCGCTATCTTTTTGTGAAATTTTTATGTTAAAAATATCCTCAACTTTTAAAATTTCTCTAGAATTTTCTATCAAAGCCTTGCTTAAAACATAATTGCTATACAAACAATCATTTGATAATACTGTGTATCCTTGTTTTTTTAGTGCATAAGATACTGAACAACCTCCAGCAAAAAGATCCAATACAACACCTTTTTTTATTGGCATATTGGATAGAATCCAATCTACTAATTTTGATTTATTTCCTATATAGTTAATTTTTGGATATTTAGGCATTTAAAGCCTCCTTTATCTTTAAAGCTAAAGAGTAAGCCAACATCGGCGGTACCGCATTCCCTATACCTTGTTGTATCTTACAATTATTACCGATAAAAATAAAATTGTCTGGAAAAGTTTGTAGTCTTGCTAGTTCTCTGTTTGTTAAAGCTCTATTTTGATTATAGTGGAAAACTTTTCTCATATCTCCCGTAATGCAAATTGATGGTTTTTTGCTGTTATATCTAATATACTTTCTAGAGTCTCCAGTTTTTGGCCTTATTTCTATTGGAATATCAAATCTATTTCCGCCATCTTTAATATATTTCATTTTTTCTAACATCTGTTGTGAGTGGTGCATTGAAATATGATTTGGGATATTACTACGTTCCCCACTTTTCAATATTGGCAGATCTCCAATGGCTTCTTCTACTGTGATGATATTATTGTTTTCCAGTGGAAATTTAAAAGAAATATCATTTTGAAAACCAACGATAACAATTCTTCTCCTCTCTTGTGGTACATTGTAAAATTTACTATTAAGAATTTTATAGTTTACTATGTATCCAAGTTTTATAAACTCATCTGTTATAGTCTTTAATGTTTTACCATTATTGTGCTTTTCAAGGGCCGAAACATTTTCAAATACAAACATTTTTGGTTTAATTATGTTTACAAATCTAACAAATTCTTTAAAAAGATGGTTTCTTGGATCATCAATAAACGATCTCCCGATATTCCCAGCCAACGAAAATCCTTGACAAGGCGGTCCACCTATCACAACATCAATTATTTTATTGTGAACTAATTTTCTAATTTCTTCATCTTTTATAGTTGTTATATCCTTACATATCATGGTGTGATCTTTTAAATTTAAAGTATAAGTTTCAGCAAATATTTTATCATATTCAACTGAAAATACATTTTTGAATCCCGCCATATCGAATCCTAAACTTAGTCCTCCAATACCCGCAAACAAATCAACATAATAAAGTGTTTTCATCATACCCCTTACTTATAAGTTTTATTCAGTAATATTATATAATAACTGAAAATAAAAATCAAATAATAATCAAATGATTTATCAATTTAATTTTTTCGTGTGCTTGTCTTGATACAAGTAAGGCATAAATTGCAACCCTGACATGTGCTTGTCTTGAAACAAGTGGAGACGACCAAGTGAGATTCTGGCGTGTGCTTGTCTTGAAACAAGTGAGAGAGTTTTTGACATCGTGGCGTGTGCTTGTCTTGATACAAGTAATATGTCTTTCGCAAGCGAAGTTTAAACAAAAATTCTTTTTAGTCAAGGGTAAAATGTATTGCAAGGCAACCCTTGACTAAAAAATAAAAATCACAAATTTAATTATACTAAACCATTTTTGTTTGTTTCGCTTGTTGTCGAAAGACAAATTAAATAAATAAAAGGAGTATTTAAGATGAAAACAGCAGTAATATATGCAAGGTATTCAAGTGATAATCAAACCGAACAATCTATTGAAGGTCAACTAAGAGTGTGTGAAGAATATTCCAAATCTCATGACATATTAATTTTAAACACATACATTGACCGAGCAATGACAGGCACAAACGATAACCGCCCAGATTTTCAACAAATGATAAAGGATAGTAGCAAAAAAGATTGGCAATATATTCTGGTGTATAAGATTGATAGATTTTCACGAAACAAATATGAGATTGCAAAATACAAAAAGATTTTAAAGGACAATAATGTGAAATTACTTTCAGCAATGGAAAATATACCAGATACACCAGAAGGCATAATATTAGAATCCTTACTTGAAGGAATGGCGGAATATTATTCAGCCGAACTAGCACAAAAAATTAGGCGTGGTATGCACGAAACAAGATTAAAAGGCAATTTTCAAGGTGGATATGTGCCTTATGGATACAAACTTGATGGCAAAAAACTAATTATAGATGAAGAGAAAGCAGAAGTGGTTAGATATATTTTTAAGCAATATTCACTAGGCACTTATGTTAAAGATATTATTAATTCGCTTACAAGTATGCACATTTTAAATAAGGGAAAACCTTTTGTTAGAAATACAATTTATATGATTTTGAAAAATGAAAAATATTCAGGAATTTACAAATTTAACAACGAGATATATGAAAACACTTATCCACAAATAATTTCGCCCGAGATATATCAAAAAGTTAAAAATAAAATCAATATGAACAAATATGGCAAGCGAAGTGTTGATGTGGTTTATTTGTTAAGAAACAAACTTATATGTGGCTATTGTGGAATGCCAATAAGTGCAGAAGGCGGAACTGCAAGAGATGGAACTAGAAAACACTATTATAAATGCCTGGGAAGAAAACGAAATAATGGTTGCAAAAAAGCAACAATAAGCAAAGAAACATTAGAAAATTTTGTAATTGAAAGCATAACAAATGTTTTAAATTCGCCAAAATACATTGACACTTTAATAACCAATCTAATGAAATTACAAGAACATTCAACAGAAACAAATTTAACATTGAAAACGCTGTTGAACGAGCAAAAAGAAGCGAAAACAATTTTAAACAACATTATGAAAGCGATTGAAAGTGGAATCATAAACAAAACAACAAATCAACGAATGAAAGAGTTAGAAACACAAATTGAAGAATTAGAAAAATTGATATTGATTGAAAAGAATAAAACAAATGTAAAGTTAACTAAACAAGAAATTAAAGAATATTATATACAAGCATTAAAGCTTGAACCCAAAATGCTTATAGATTACACAATTAAAGAAATTAAAGCATTTGATGACAAAATTGAAATTACATTTAACAGCCCATTAAAAAGTTCTGAAAATCATCAGGGCTTTTTTCTTTTCAGTTTTACAAAAAATTTACATAGCAAAAATTTGAAAAACAATAACATACTTGTAAAATTCTTTGCATAGTGGCTATTTATTCCATGGTGAACTTGACAAGAGAACTCTGGAATGGTTTTATCCCCATTAATAAGGCAAAGAAGAAGCATTATGCTATCTCCTTTGCCTTTTGTGATATTATTTTTCATTCCATCTCTTGTCAAGCACCTTTCACGGCATAAACCGCCACTA
>CANRPB010000057.1 GCA_947632415.1 uncultured Bacilli bacterium | reverse complement strand
AGTCTTTCGCACCCCCCCCCCTAGGTTACTATTAGTTAACTTTATTTTTTTATATTTCATTTTCTACACTCCTTTTTACTTTTCCCTTATAGAACTATAGCGTTCGCAGTAATCTTATTGTTGCTATAATTCTACATTAATAATATATCAAAAAAGATACTTTTTGGCAAGTGCCTTTTTTATGTTTGTTATTAATTTATGATAATGTTAGTATATATTAACGTTTAATTGATTTGCTTGTTTACAATTCTGTATTGTAAAGTGTTTTATATATACTGCTATTTTCTAGTAATTCTTTATGAGTGCCTGATGATACTAATCTTCCTTTATCGATTATATGAATAATGTCGGCGTCTATTATAGTTGATAGTCTATGAGCAACTATTATTACAGTGTGGTCTTTAATTAGATTGTCTATTGTCATTTTTATGTATTCTTGTGATTCGTTGTCTAGGGCACTTGTTGCTTCGTCAAATAGGATGATTTTAGTATTTAGTAGTAGTGTTCTTGCTATGGCTATTCTTTGTTTTTGACCTCCTGATAGGTTTACTCCTCCTTCGCCAATGATTGTCTCATATTGATTAGGAAGACTCATTATATATTCGTCGATATATGCTTTTTTACATACTTCTCTTATTTCTTCTAAAGTTACATTTTCTTTTACAATTTCAAAGTTTTCTTTTATAGAAATGTTAAATAAGAAAGGACTTTGTCTTATAATTGATATATTATTTCTTAAACTTTTTTCTGTTAGGTCATTGATATTTATACCATCTATTAATATTTGTCCTTCTGTTACATCAAAGTATCTTAGTAATAGATTGAATATGGTTGTTTTTCCATTGCCACTTCTTCCTATAATGGCTATTTTTTTGTGTGGTTCTAATTTTAAATTAAGTCCTTTTAATGTTTCTTCTTCGTCTTTTTTGTATTTGAATTTTACATTATTGAATTCAATTTTGCCTTTGATATTTTTTAGTTCTTTTTTTCCAAATTTTTCGTCTTTGTATAGTCTATTGTTGATTATTTCATCGATTCTTTTGAGTGATACTGATACTTTGTTGTAGTTTATTCCAAAATCGCTTATTGATTCTACTACGTCATCTATTCTCCATATATATGAGTCTATTACTATGAATAGGGCTAAGGTTAGTTTTCCTTGCATGTATAAAATTCCACTTGTTAAAAGAATTATAAATTGTAGTATATAGTAAACTAAACTGTTTAGGTTATAGTATATAACTTCGTATGATTTGATTTTTTTGTTTTCTTTAAAGTATTTGTCAATTTTGGTATTGATGTTTTTCTTGGTATTTTTTTTTATTCCTAGGGCTTTTATTTCTCTGATTCCTGTAAAGTTTTCGGTGGCCATTTTTACATATTTGTCGGATTCTTTTTTCATTTTTTCTTGAGTTGTTTTTATTTTGGGGAAAAATTTTTTGGAAATTATACCCATTATTATTCCAAATATTAATATTTCAATTCCTAATATTAGGGATGTTTTTATAGCAATTATAAATACAATTACAACAACGATTGATTTGCATATCATCTTTATTAGTCGTGATAATAGTTCCATGACGCGGTCGGGGTCGGTTATCATTCTGTTTATAAATTCTCCTACTCCAAATTCTTCAAAGGCTATGGCTGGGAGTTCGGTAATTTTGGAATATAAGTCTTTTATGACATTTTTAGAGAATTTTATTTCTAAATAGTTGTATAAGAAGTCTCTTGGAATTGATAGTATTACATAAAATATTATGTATATTGCTTCCCATGATATTAGATAAATGGCAAATTTTTGAAAGTCCATTTTTGTTAGAAATTCTAGGGCATACCCCCATAGTATTGATGAGGCTAAGCTAGGAATGTATGATAGTGCCCCTAAAATTAAGTATAGTATTAGTTTTATTTTGTCGTTTTTTAAGTAATGCCATAATAGTTTGAAGTTATTTTTTGTTTTCATAGTTAACCTCCTTTACATGTGTAATTTTAACATATCTGTTGGGTTAGCGCAAGAAATTATATCTTTGTTGTCGAATAGAAAAAAACAAATAAATACGTTTTGTACTTATCTGTTAATGTTTATTATATTTTTTTACATTGTTTTATTTTGATTATTATGTATCCTATAATTGCGATTAACGCTACTGCGATGTTTGCTAAGGTAAATACTTTTACTTCTGTTTGAGGATTTTCTATTTTTTCTTGTGTTTCTCCGGTTTGAGGATTTTTTTCTTGTTGTTCTTCGGTTGTTTTTTCATCTGATGTTACTGTTATAGTTGATTCTAATGTTAGTGGTTCGATCATATTATTTTCATTTTCTGTGCCTTCAATTGTTAATGTAGCGGTTGTGGTTCCTGCTTGCTTGCCAATTATTTTGTTTGTTTTCTCATCGTAGCTTGCTATTTCGGTATCTTTTATTTCATATTTTACTTTGTATTTGTTGGTTTCTTCTTGATTAGATAATTTTAAGTAATCAAGGCGATTTATTTCTTCTCCTACTTTTATATTGATATTTTTTAGAAAGTTGTTGTTATATAAACTTAGTGAATCGATATATTGATTGATTATTAATTTTTCCATGTTGTTGTTGTTGATTTTAAGTTTCCCTAGTTGGGGCATGTTTTCTAAGGTCATTTCTTTGATGTTGTTATATGATAAGTCTAGTTCTTCGAGGATTTCGGCTGGCATTGTTTTTATGTTTGTAATAGCATTATTACTTAAATTGATGGTTTGTAATGACGTTAGTTTTTCAATTCCAGTTATATCTGTTATTTCCATGTTGGGACATGTTAGGTGTTCAATGGTTGAAAATTCTGCATTTTTTTCGGTTAGATTGTCTTCAACTGTAAAGTTTGTACTATTTTCTAGGTTGTAGTTTTTTATGACACATTCGTAGAATTTGTCGTCGACAAAGGCTGTATCTATTGGTTTGGCGTATACATTCTTTACTCCTATAATTAAACATATTGAAGATGCTAAAAATATTTTACTTTTCATAATTACCCTACTTTCTAGTATGATATAATTATAAAACATATTGAGTTTTATTTCAATATGTTTTATTTTTTTCTAATAATGGTTTTAAAAATTGTCCAGTGTAACTTTCTTTTACTTTTATTATTTCTTCTGGGGTTCCACAGGCAACGATATTTCCGCCGTTATCTCCACCTTCTGGTCCTAGATCGATTATGTAGTCTGCTACTTTGATTACGTCTAAATTGTGTTCAATGACGATAACGGTATCACCATTATCAACTATTCTTTGGAGAATTACTAGTAGTTTTTTTATGTCTTCACTGTGTAATCCAGTTGTTGGTTCGTCTAGGATGAATAGACTTTTGCCTGTTGGTTTTTTTTGTAGTTCTTTGGCAAGTTTGACGCGGGCGGCTTCTCCTCCTGATAGAGTGGGAGCACTTTGTCCTAGTTTTATATAGGATAGTCCTACGTCCATAAGCATTTGTAGTTTGTTTTTTACTTTGGGAATATTTTCAAAGAATTCTAGGGCTTCTTCGACGCGCATTTCTAGGACGTCGTAGATATTTTTTTCTTTGTATTTTACTTCTAGAGTTTCACTGTTATATCTTGTTCCTCCACATACTTCGCATGGTACGTATACGTCTGGTAGGAAGTGCATTTCGATTTTTTTTACGCCGTCACCCCAACAGGCTTCACATCGTCCGCCTTTAACGTTGAAGGAGAATCTTGATTTGTCGTATCCTTTTATTTTGGCTTCTTTGGTTTGGGTGAAGACGTCTCTTATATCGTCAAAGACGCCTGTGTATGTAGCGGGGTTACTTCTTGGGGTTCTGCCGATTGGTGCTTGTGATATATCGACTACTTTGTCGATATTTTCTAGTCCTTTTATGTCTTTAAATTTTCCTGGTTTTAGTTTGGTTTTGTAGACATTTGAGGCTACGGCTTTGTATAGTATTTCGTTTATTAGACTACTTTTTCCTGAGCCTGATACTCCTGTTACACATATTAGTGTTCCAAGTGGGAATTTGACGTTAATATTTTTTAGATTGTTTTCTTTAGCGCCTTTTATTTCTAAGTATTTTTTGTTGCCTTTGCGTCTTTTTTCTGGTACTTCTATTTTTAGTTTTCCGCTTAAGTATTGGCCGGTAATGCTGTTTTCATTTTGCATTACTTCTTTTGGGGTTCCACAGGCGACTATTTCTCCTCCGTGGATTCCGGCTTTTGGTCCTATGTCTACTAGATAATCGCAGGCAAGCATGGTATCGGTGTCGTGTTCTACAACAATTAGTGTGTTGCCTAGGTCGCGCATTTCTAGCATTGATTTTATTAGTCTTTCGTTGTCTCTTTGGTGGAGGCCAATACTTGGTTCATCTAAGACGTATAGTACTCCTGTTAATCTTGAGCCAATTTGAGTGGCTAGTCTGATTCTTTGGGCTTCTCCTCCTGATAGGGTTCCTGAGGCACGATTAAGGGTTAAGTATTCAATTCCTACATTTATTAAAAATTCTAGGCGTGAGTTTATTTCTTTTAGTATGAGTTCTGATATTTCTTGTTGTTGTTTTGTGAGTTTTAATTTTGATAGGAATTCGTGTAATTCTTTGATGCTTAATTGTGTCATTTCATATATGTTCTTTTTTCCGATTAAAACTGATAATACTGAACTATCTAGGCGTGAGCCTTTACAGGTTGGGCATTCTAGTTCTGTCATGTAGTGTTCGATCCATTCTCTTATCCAAGTGCTTTTGGTTTCTATATATCTTCTTTCTAGGTTGGTGATGATGCCTTCAAAGTAATCTTTTTTGGTTCGTTTGTTTCCTGATTTGGCTGAATAGTGGAATTCTAAAACGTCTTTGGATCCGTAAAGGATGATGTTTAGTTCTTCTTTTTTTAAGTCTTTTACTGGTTTGTCTAAGTCAATGTTATAAAATTTGGCGGTTGTTTGTAGTTCAGTGTAGGTAATGTTGTTGGTTTCGTCTGTGTTTACTGCTACTATTGCGCCTTCGTTGATGCTTAGATTTCTATCTGGGATAATCAAGTCTTCGTCAATTTTGTATTTGATACCTAGGCCTTTACAGTCTGGACAGGCTCCATAGGGTGCGTTAAATGAGAACATTCGTGGTTCTAGTTCTGGTAGTGAGAAGTCGCAATCTGGGCAGGCATATTTTTCGCTCATTAGAAAGTCTTCTTTTCCTACTACGTCGATTAATACTTTGCCATGACCTAGTTTGCAGGCGTTTTCGATTGATTCGTATAGTCTACTTCTAATGTTTTCTTTGATTATTAACCTGTCTATTATTACTTCTATGTTGTGTTTTTTGGTTTTCGATAGTTCGATTTCTTCGGATAAGTCATATTCTTCGTTGTCGATTCTGACTCTTACGTAACCGTCTTTTTTATAGTCTTCTAGTAGGTCTTTAAATGTTCCTTTTTGACCATGAATGGTTGGGGCTAGGACTCTTATTTTGGTTCCTAGGTCTAGTTTTAGAACTTGACTGGTCATTTCTTCGATACTTTGACTTGAGATGGGTTTATGATGATTGGGACAGTAGGGAATTCCTATTCTTGCGTATAAAAGTCTTAGATAGTCATATATTTCGGTTATGGTTCCTACGGTACTTCTAGGGTTTTTGTTGGTTGTTTTTTGGTCGATTGATATGGCTGGTGATAATCCTTCGATGGAATCGACGTTGGGTTTTTCACTTCCTCCTAGAAATTGTCTAGCGTAGGCACTTAGTGATTCGACGTATCTTCTTTGTCCTTCGGCGTAGATTGTGTCGAAGGCTAGACTACTTTTACCACTTCCACTTACTCCTGTCATTACAATTAGTTTGTTTTTTGGTAATTCGATGTTGATGTTTTTTAGGTTGTTTTCTCGTGCTCCTTTTACTATTATTTTATCCATACATACTCCTCCAAAGCTTTAAATATTATACTACTTTTTTTTTATTTTTAAAATCCAATTTATGCCATTTTATGTATTTAAAAAGATAGATTTCTCTATCTTTCTTTTATTTTGGATATGTAATTGTTTACTTGCGTAGCCCATGTTGTGCTTCCAGCATATTTACGGTTCATTAGTTCTGGGGTGTTTAAGCCTTGTGCAAAGTAGTTTTGGGATAAGTTATCGATGAATCCTTTGATTCCTTCTTCTAAGGTTGAGTATTGTTTATATGACCCAGCACCACATGAAGGGGTTCCTTTTTGTCCTCCTACGTTGTTGCATGTTTTCATTAAACTACTACATTTTCCGTTACATCCTGTTTCATGTAGTGAGATTGCAACTGCTATGTATGGATCTACTCCTTTTTCAAGGGAATATGATGCGTACAAATAACCATATCCTGAAAGTTCATTTTTTAAACTTCTGTTAAGTTTGTCGGCTAATTCGTCCATTGTCATGTTGTCATATACTATTAGTGATTGTAAATATGCTAAGTATTCTTGTTCTTTTATTTGGTCTTGGATTTGTTTTTCGGTTGTTGCTTTGTTTATCAAGTAGTCATCGAAGGTAACTAGGGTTACGTCTTCGATGTTTTGTTTTGCTTCATTATATTTTAGTTGTGCGAAGTATTTTTTTTCGCTAGATTTTATTTCGGCTTTTTTATAAATATTTACATCAATTACAACTACCGCAAGTAATAGTATTACCATAGTTGACATATCAATAATTTTTTTCAATTTTTTTCACCCTTTACATGTCTGCTTTAAACAGACGTCTTCATTTTATCATAAATTATTATATATGTCAAATTGCTATTTCAATGCTTCTTTTCTGGATAAGTTTAGTCTTCCCCTTTTGTCGTAGCCTAGTGATTTGACGATTATTTCGTCTCCTACTTTTACGATATCGCTTGGTTTTTCGATTCTTTCTTTTGCTAAGTGTGATACGTGTACTAGTCCTTCACATCCTGGCCATAGTTCGACAAAGCAACCAAAGTCTTCTACTTTTACTACTTTTCCGTTGTATATTTTTCCGTCTTCTACTTCTCTTACAACGTCTTTTATCATTTGAGCTGTTTTTTCGATGATTTCTTTGTCACTATGGTAGATTATTACTCTTCCATCGTCTTCTAGATCAACTTTTACGGCATTGACGTCGGTTACGGCTTTGACGTTACTTGCGTCTAGTATGATTTTGGTTATCATTTCGCCGCCTTTGCCAATTACGTCTTTTATTTTATTCGGATTTATGGTGAATGTTAGGGTTTTAGGTGCGTATTGGCTTACTTCTTGTCGTGGTTTTGCGATTTGTTTTTCCATTACATCTAGGACTTGCATGCGGGCTTTTTTGGCTTGTGTTAGGGCTTCTTCGAGAATTTGTTTTGTTATGCCTTTTATTTTAATGTCCATTTGAAGAGCGCATATTCCTTTTCTTGTTCCTGCTACTTTGAAGTCCATATCTCCTAGGTGGTCTTCCATTCCTTGAATGTCTGTTAGAATTGTGTAGTCGTCTTGGTTAGTAATTAATCCCATGGCTATTCCTGCTACTGGGGCTTTTATTGGTACTCCGGCTGCCATTAGTGCCATACTTCCGGCGCAGATACTGGCTTGTGATGATGAGCCGTTGCTTTCTAGTATTTCTGATACGACTCTAATTGTATATGGGAATTCTTCTTCGGTTGGTATTACTTGGGCTAGGGCTCTTTCTCCTAGGGCTCCGTGTCCTATTTCTCTTCTTCCTGGTGCTCCGTATCTTCCTGTTTCTCCTACTGAGAATTGTGGAAAGTTATAGTGGAGCATAAATCTTTTTTCGGCTTCTAGTGATAGTCCGTCTAGTATTTGATGTTCTCCTAGGGCTCCTAGGGTTACGACGCCTAAGGCTTGAGTTTGACCTCTTGTAAATAGTGCTGATCCATGGGTTCTAGGTAGTAGGTCAATGTCGGTTGATAGTGGTCTTATTTCGTCCATTTTTCTTCCGTCGGCTCGTGTTTTTTCTTTTACTACTATTTGTCTGAATATTTCGTATTCTATTTCTTCTAATACTAGTTTTACTTTAGTAATTAGTTCTTTTAGTTCTTCTTCTTTTAGGTTTTCGTTTTCTGTTTCATATTTTGTAACGATGTCTTCTTTTACTTTGTCTATTGCCTCGTATTTTTCAATTTTATCTAATATGCGCATTGCATGGTTAAGTTTTTCTTCTGATAGTTTTCTTATTTCTTGTTTTAGTTCGTCGCTTATTTCAAGTGTTTCGTATTCCATTTTTTCTTGTCCACATTCTTTGATGATTTTTTCTTGGAATGCGCATAGTTCTTTTACGGCTTCGTGTCCAAATATTAGTGCTTCTAACATGTCTTGTTCTGATACTTCTTTTGATCCGCTTTCAACCATATTGATTGCTTCTTTGGTTCCGGCTACGGTTAGGTCAATGTCGGTTTGTTCTAGTTCTTCGGCGGTTGGGTTTATTATTAGTTTTCCATTTACGCGTCCTACTTTTACGCCGGCTATTGGACCATCAAAGGGGATTTTACTTATGGATGTTGCTAAACTAGATCCAAACATTGCGCTCATTTCTGGGGAATTGTCTTGATCTACTGATAAGATTGTGTTAACGATTTGGACTTCGTTTCTAAAGTTTTCTGGGAACATTGGTCGCATTGGTCTATCTATCATACGGGCTGCTAAGGTGGCATTGTCAGTTGGTCTTCCTTCTCTTTTTATGAATCCACCTGGTATCTTTCCTACTGAGTATAGTTTTTCTTGATATAGTACCATTAGTGGAAAGAAGTCTGATAGAATATTAGCGTTTTTACTTACTACGGCTGTTGATAGCACGACGGTGTCTCCATATCTTACTAATACTGCTCCATGGGCTTGTTTAGCAAGTTCTCCTATTTCAACGGTTAGTTTTCTTCCTCTAAAATCTAATTCATATATTTTTTTCATGTTCGTCCTCCTAAAAAATAAAGACACTTAAAAATAAGTGCCTGTTTTATTTTCTTAAATTTAATGCTTTTACTATTTCACGATATCTGTTAACGTCTTTTTTAGCTAAGTATGATAGTAAACTTTTTCTTTTACCAACTTTCATTAGTAGACCGCGACGTGAATGATAGTCGTGTTTGTGTTCTTTTAAATGTTCTGTTAGTCCTTTGATTTCTTCTGTTAAAATCGCTATTTGAACTTCACAAGAACCTGTGTCATTTGCATCTTTTCCATATTTTTTTACTATTTCAGTTTTTTGTTCTTTTGTTAAAGCCATTTTTATCTCTCCTTCTTCTAAATTCGCTTAGTTCCTAGAATAATGTTGGAGATACAAGATTCCAAGAAATAAGTACATATTAAATATACATTATTTTTTTTTTGTTGTCAATAAGCGAGTTAATATAATTCAGGATAAAAACACAATTTCTCATGCGTTTATCCTGTTATTTTGGAAGCACATTTAACGTCATTTTTTACATTGTTTCTTTTATTTTTTCTATTTCTTCTTTGGTTTTTCCACATATTTTAGAAATTGTTTCGTAATCAAAGTTATTTTTTAACATTGATTTTATAATTTCAGTAGTTTTTTCATCTTTTCCTTCTTCTTTTGCTCTTAATTCATCTTCGTAGTCAACCATTTTTTCCCCTATCATTTGTTCATATTCATCGAATATCATTTCGTCACTACTCAACTTAATCACATCCTTAACAATTCTTATCCTTAATT
>CANRPB010000056.1 GCA_947632415.1 uncultured Bacilli bacterium | reverse complement strand
CTAACCATAGGCGACTACAAAGTAACAATGATAGGAGGAGAAGTATACTCAACGGAAAAAGGAAAATGTAATGGAATAGAAGTATACTTGAATCCAACTGCAACTGATGGACAAAGTACAAGTTGTACAAAGGAAGAATATAGTGAAAATTCAGGTGTAGAAACAAAAAGCGGTTGTATGAAATGGTATGTATATGATGTATCAGATAATGGATATACAATGATACTAGATCATAGTACAACTGAAGCAGGAGTAGCATGGGCATCAAAAGCAGATTATGATAGCCAAAATACCGGAGCAGACTCAACAGAATTAGGCATAACATATCTAGGAGGAGAAGTTCCAAATGTTGATTATGATAGTTGTACAGCAAGTAATGAAGACAAGACAGGATGTAATAATAGAGGTCCATTAACTGCATTAAAAACTTTAAAAAATGATACACAAAATTGGACAGCAATACCAGAAAGAACAGATACATATACAGCAGCTACAGATTCAAGTGGCAATGGCTATACAATAAATTACAAAGGTTACAAAGCAAAATTAATAAGTGCCGAAGAAGTGGCAGCCATAGTAAGGAAGTCTGATTGGGATACATCAAAAGGATATTTTTATTTAGATGGAGCCTACGGAAATAATGGAAATTGGCAAGCGCAAGTGGCTAATGGATCTAATCCAAGTAATTATGCCTGGTTATATGATAACACAAGAGATTGTAAACAATATGGTTGTAATTTAGGACTCACAACTAGTAATGCATATGGATATTGGACAAGTACGGCCCACGTCGGTGATTCTTCTTTTGCGTGGCTTGTGGGCTACAATGGCACCTTGAGCGGTACTTCTGTGGGTATCACCAACCGCGGCGTCCGCCCAGTTATAACCGTCTCAAAGTCTCAAATTCTTCCTTAATAATGAAACTAACAATCAATACTTATCATAAAAAATATTAAATAATTAACATGAAAATAAACATATACTAATTTTCATGTTTTTAAATGTCTAAAAAAAGTTTTGCGTAACACAAAAAACTATGATATAATACACAAGTCAAGGAAAGAAGTGTAAAAAAATGAAAGAAAAAAGAAATATTGCAATAATAGCCCATGTAGACCATGGAAAAACAACATTAGTAGACCAATTACTAAAAAGTTCAGGAACATTTAGAGAAAATCAAACAATAGATGAAAGAGTAATGGACTCAAACGATATCGAAAAAGAAAGAGGAATAACAATACTTGCCAAAACAACCGCAATTGACTATAAAGGAACAAGAATCAATATTCTAGACACACCAGGACACGCTGACTTTGGTGGAGAAGTAGAAAGAATAATGAACATGGTAGATGGAGTATTACTAGTAGTAGACGCATACGAAGGAACAATGCCACAAACAAGATTCGTATTAAAAAAAGCCCTAGAAGCCAATGTAACACCAATAGTAGTCGTAAACAAAATAGACAAACCAACCGCACGACCAGCACAAGTAATCGACGAAGTATTAGACCTTTTCATAGAACTAGGAGCAAATGAAGACCAACTAGACTTCCCAGTAGTATACGCCTCAGCCCTAAACGGAACATCAAGTTTAGAACAAGAAATAGAAACACAAAAGCCAACCATGAAACCAATTCTAGACATGATACTAAAAACCATACCTGCCCCACACGTAGAAATAGAAGGGTCACTACAATTTCAACCAGCCCTACTAGACTACAATGACTTTGTAGGAAGAATAGGAATAGGCGTAGTAAAAAGAGGAAAAATAAAAGTAAACGAAATGGTATCATGCGTAAGAGTAGACGGAAGTATAAAACAATTCCGTATTCAAAAAATATTCGGCTACATCGGACTAAAAAGAATAGAAATAGAAGAAGCCGAAGCAGGAGACATAATAGCCATTGCCGGATTACCAGACATAAGCGTAGGAGAAACAGTATGCGAAATAGGCAAAGAAGAAGCCCTACCACTACTTAGAATAGACGAACCAACCCTTCAAATGACATTCGGAGTAAACACATCACCATTCGTAGGAAGAGAAGGAAAAATTCTAACCGCACGAAAAATCCAAGAAAGACTAGAAAAAGAAACCGAAAAAGACGTATCACTAAAAATAAGACCAAACGACTCAGAATCATTTATTGTATCAGGAAGAGGAGAACTACACCTATCAATATTAATAGAAAATATGAGAAGAGAAGGATTTGAACTACAAGTATCAAAACCAGAAGTAATCATAAAAGAAATAAATGGAATAAAATGTGAACCATACGAAGACGTCCAAATAGATGTACCAGAAGAATACGTAGGAAGTGTCATAGAAGCCCTAGGAACACGAGAAGGAACCATGGAAAATATGACAAACCAAGACAATCAAGTAAGACTAATATACACAATACCATCAAGAGGACTAATCGGCTTCACAACAGAATTTATGACCATGACAAAAGGCTATGGAATCATAAATCATACATACAAAGAATACCGAAAAATGGCCACTACTAACGTAGGAGAAAGAAAACTAGGCGTTCTAGTATCAATGGAAAATGGACAAGCAACCGCCTATGCACTAGGTCAACTAGAAGATAGAGGAACAATGTTCATCGAACCAGGAACAGAAGTATACGAAGGAATGATAGTAGGAGAACACACCCATAACAACGACCTAGCAGTAAATGTAGTAAAAGGCAAAAAACTAACTAACACCAGAGCAGCAGGATCAGACCATACAGTAGTCTTAAAAAGACCAAGAAAAATGAGTCTAGAATACTGCCTAGACTACATCAACACCGATGAATTAGTAGAAGTAACACCAAAGAATTTCAGAATGCGAAAAAAAATTCTGAACACCAACGAAAGAAAAAAATATGACAGTAAAAAAATATAAAAAAATCAGGGGGAAAATATGAAAATAGATTTTAATTACTTCGACGAACAAACAAAAATGGAAAAAATAATAAACGTATTAATGCAAATGAAAAGTTTAGGAAACGACAAACTACTTATATCAACATACGAAGATCAATTAATATTCGTCTTATCAATAATAACAATTCTTTATAAAGAAGAAAAAACAAACGAATATTTGATAAATAAATTTAAAAACATAAACCCAACACCAGCCCAAACGCTAATTAACCAAAACAAAAAAATAACACATATAATAGAAGAATTAATAAAATGTATTGATAACAAAAAAATTCAACAAGCAAGAAAAAAAATAACCGACAACCTAGACTACATAGAACCTAGACTAGAAAGATTCTACAAAATGCAAAGAAAAAACTACATCCTAAACGCAATGCCACTAGAAATAATTATAAAAACAAAAAAAACCAAAGAACTACTAAAACTAAATCCTTTGGTATTAAATCAAATCTTGTTACACAAACCATTAACACAAGAAGAAACAATAATATACGACATAATCCAATACTACGAAAATATAAAATCAAATCCAAACATCTATAGCACAATAAAAAAACTACTATACGCTAATTATGATGAAAACAACCTAAAACAAACAATACTATTCATAATAAATAACACCTACCAAGAAATGCTTGAACATCCATACGACAACAACATAAATATGATTGTCCCAGTTATAGAAAATGAAAAAGTCCCAACCGCAGATTTAATTCAATACTTTATCGAAAACGATAAACTATCAGACACAATCATATCGAGCTTTATAAAATACAATAGAAATATAAAAGAAGGACATTTACAAGAACTAAAAACAAAAAAATCATATCAATACATACGAAAATAAAAAAACCTATCTAGGTTTTTTTTCACTTTTAGCCCTCTTTTTCTTCTCACTTTTTTTCTTTCTATGGATTTCCTCATTCAAAATATTCTCATCAAAGAAACTAGTAATATCAACATCCAAAAAATTAGCAATCAACAACAAAGTATCAATTGAAATAGTTTGATAAGTCTTAGCCTCAAGTTTAGCAATAAAACTCTCACTTAAAAGCAAAGCCTCAGATAAACCTCTTTGAGTATATCCACGTTCCATACGAAACTTTCTTAAATTACGACCAATAATATTATATATATCAGTCTGCTTTTCCATTGCCATCAAATCACCTACTACAATTTTCTCTCATTATTTAACAAAAAACCATGGACGAATAATGAAACAAATGTTATAATTAACTTGGTGATAACATGTATCAAATGGAAACATTAAAAAAATTAAGAAAACAAAGCAACTATACAATCTATCAAATGGCCAAAATACTAAAAATAACGCCATCATTTTACTCACAAATCGAAAACAAGAAAAAAAGACTATTCTATGACATGGCAGTAAAAATATCAGACATATTCGACAAAAAACCAGATGAAATATTCTATCCAAAACAAAAATAAAAAATAATAGTCACATGTAAATAAAAAAATAAACAAACAAAATATAATATAATGAAGATGGCAAAAAATACTTGTCACCAAGTATTTAAATTTTATTCTCTAAATAATAATTTCTAAGCTCTTTAAACCTCTGATAATGAACAACCTCTCTTTGTCGCAAAAATGAAAGAGGACCAAGTAGATCTTTATCATTAGTTAAATCCATCAAATGTTCATAAGTAGCACGAGCCCTTTGCTCTGCAGCCATATCAGACTCAATATCAGCAATATAATCCCCCGTAGTTTCAATATACGTTGCTGTAAAAGGAACCGACGCCGCATCAGTAGGGAATAATCCATGATCATGTTGAACAAAATGCGCTCCCAATCCAGCCTTTTCTAACTCTTCAATACTTGCCCCATTAGTAAGCTGAGAAATCATAGCAGCAATAATCTCGATATGCGCAAGCTCCTCAGTGCCAATATCCGTAAGTAAAGCCCTACCTTTATCATCAGGCATTGAATAACGTTGATTCAAGTACCTTAAAGAAGCAGCAAGTTCCCCATCAGGACCACCATATTGAGCCATAAGATACTTTGCCATCTTCAAATCTTTTTTTCTTATATTAACAGGATACTCTAATTTCTTTTCATATAACCACATAACAACCTCCTATTTACTTTGCCATGGCCAAGGAGAATTATCCCAAGCCCAAGGGTAACTATTTAAAGCATCACTACTTAAAAATAGTGGTCCAAATTTACTCTCATATTCCTGTTCATATTGCTTTTTTTGTTCACGAAACTTGTTATATAAACTTATAACATTCTTATCATTTGGATATAAATCTAAATAAAGACCCAAATCAATATCAGCAAAACACAAAGCATCAATATAAGTCAAAAGTTCAGCCTGTTCATTCATAGGCTCAATTTCTAAAGGATTAGAAATTTTATACGCATTATACAAATCAGGGAACATATTTCCACTAATAAAACCGGTATATGCATCAAACAAATCAGAACTATTTGCATTAGCATTATTAAAATTTTGTTGATTATACAAAGGCTGATTATAATTATTATTCATATAATTATAATAATCTTGTGTACCATACTTATTCATAACATTCCTCCTAGGTTATACTATGAAAATAAAAACCCAGTGTATAGGTAAAAACCTAAAAAAACAAAATTCATCAAAACACTTGCATATATACAAAAATACTGATAAAATATAAATGTCTTTTGAAATGGCGTTGTTGGTGAAGTGGTTAACACATCGGATTGTGGTTCCGACACGCGTGGGTTCGATTCCCACACAGCGCCCCATTTAGAAATACAGTTTAGACCTAATTATAAAGTCTAAACTTTTCTTTTTATAAAAAGTTGTTTTAAATTTTGTTACCAATGAAAAATCTGTATTATTCTATTATTTATTAATCTATGATACAATCTAATATTACTTCTTAATATAAATAATGCTCAAATAGAAGAATTAAAGAAACAAGCACAATTTGCTGATGAAGAATTTAAAAAAATATCTAGAGAAGAAGCATTAAAAAGTAATGCACTAAATAGTGTTAAAAATAATTTGGATTTAAATCCAGACAGATTAATTATAACAGGTGGTGTATTATCTTCTAACGCATCAGAATCACATTTAAATGCAAGACCAAAAACACCTGAAGAACTAGAAATGGAAAGACAATCAGCACTTGCAATTATTAGAGAAAGAGTTGCTAAAAAACAAATTACATTGTCTGAGGCACCAAAATTAAAAAATGATGTTGATATTACATACGGTTATTCAGTTTCAACTAAAGAAACATAAAATACAAGAACAAAATAAAAATTGCGTTAAGGGTAATTTATGTTTACTCTTTTTTGATTTATGTTAAGTTTAACATAATTGTATGGAAGAAATTAATTTAAAATGCATAAATGCATGGATGACATCCAACGAATACAAGTAGATGACAGTAATCTTGATTACGAAGATTATTATAATCTTGTAACATTTGAAAATAATGATAATAGTTATTTTTGTAACTTAATTATAATGGATGTTAAAATGGGATTAAAGTATTCTAGATACTGTGATACTTATCATGTTAAAGTAGATGATCTTTCTTTCGAAGAATGGGATCCTTACTTAACAACTGAAATAACATTAATGTTAGGTAGAAAACAATAAAAATTAAATAAATTGGTTGTTCTTAAGGTATAGATTTATCTATATTACATATAATAATATAGATATTATATTAAAAATATACAATGTTTATATAAGTATACTTGACAAATTATATAATAATTGATAATATTGAATGCAAGAAAGGAGATGAGATTATGGCAGGTTTAACAACAGCTATAAGTGTTCAAATTGACAAAGAAGATAAAGAAAAAGCCACTGAAATATTACAAAGATTAGGTGTTAGTATGAGTGGATTAATCAACATGACTATTAAACAACTAATTATGAGAGGTAGTATTCCATTTGATGTAGCACTTCCAAAAGAAGAATATGACTTATACAGTTATTTTACTAAAGAAGAATTAGAAGAAGCAGCAAAAGAACTTGAATATATTAAATCTCACTTAAACGAATATAAAGAAAATAACAAATGGGAAGATTTAAAAACGGAGTTATTAAATGAAAAAATATGAGGTATTTTACTCTAATAATTTTAGGAAAGATTTAAAAAAAGCTATTAAACAAGAAAAAGATTTAACTAAATTAAATGACATTGTTGATAAATTATCAAATGGTGAAACATTAGATACAAAGTATAAAGACCATAAATTAATAAATGACAAGTATTTTAAAGATTGCAGAGAATTACACATTGAACCCGATTGGCTACTTGTTTATCAAATTATTGATAACGAATTAATTCTTTTATTAGTCAGAACTGGTAGTCATAGTGAAGTGTTAGATAAATAGAAGCTATATGGCTTCTATTTATCGTTAAATATTAAAATTTATAAAGAGATAGACGGAATAATTATAATAAAAAAAACCAGCCTAAAAAGGTCAGACGATATATTTAATAGTTTCATAAGTAGTATGCAACAAAAAGATAAATTTAATAGAATTATAGAAGTCTTTAAAGAAAAAAATAATGAAATATCATTTTTAAAATCTAAAATTCACGATTTGAAAAATACACTTGATTATTGGAAAGAAAAGTTTGAAAAACTAATTTCTTTCTTACATGATAAACTTCATAGTTGGTATACCGAAGTTTTAGGAGTTTATGATAAAGTTATTAGAATAGTTGAGGTAATGATGAAATGGTAAACAATGAGTTATTAAGACCAAAATCAAAAGAAATTTTATAACTAATGAATTTCTTTTTTTAAAATTCTACTTTAAGTCGGTTTACAAAAAAATAGCCAATAAGGTATACTAAAGAAAATAAGGAGGAAGTATGAATTACGAAAAAATAGGACAATTTATTCAAAAAAGAAGAAAAGCAAAAGGCTTAACACAAAAAGAACTAGCCGAAAAATTAAAAGTAACCGACAAAGCAGTATCAAAATGGGAAAGAGGATTAGGATGTCCAGATGTATCCATCCTTGAAGTTTTAGCAACAACCCTAGACGTATCCATACTAGAAATATTAAAAGGACAAAAAATAGAAAACGAAATGGTAAAAGTAACAGAAATGGACGACTATGTTAAAGACACATTAATATATTCAAATAATCACTTCAAAAATATAATAAACAAAATGATAACCTTTATAGTAATTGCCATAACAGCACTATTAATCATTTTAAATATTGAACAAATAATAAGAGTAAACAAAAAATATTATTATGATTTTGACACAGAAAATATGACATCAATAAAAAAACAAGTTAGCCAAATAAAAGAAAATGTGACAATAATAAAAAACAAACAAGGAAAATTTAAAGATGAAGACTATAAAAACATTACAGATAGTTTAGATGATATGATAAATCAAATTGATAATTATAAATTATTACAATATAATGGCAAACAACAGTTAAAATTAAATGACATTTATGTCTTAGATATTACTAAAATAAGCAGCATGATGGGAATGAAAATTATTAGTATTCTAGAAAAATATCAAAAAAATGAATACTTTGAACCATACAAAAACTTAATAATGGCTAAAGTATATTTTGAGACCGTTGAACATGAAGACATAGCAAATTCATACAAATATCAACTATTAAGTACACCCAATGAAATAGAAACCACGACAATATCCGATGATAAAATAAACGTTAGAATTCGAGATATACAAGCTGAGATAAGTTCATACTTATACATAACTAATCAAATTATAAAAGTAGGTGAAATTAATGAATAAAGCTTTATCCATAACCAAAAGCACATTAGGAATAATAATTGCCATTTTAATCATAATCTTTATAAAAGAATATACTTATATTAATATTAACTTTTTACTTTTTTCAGCCCTTTTTTCAATACTAATTATCACTAATATCAAAGACTATATAATGAAAAATAAAATTCAATTAAATAATATCTATAATATTTTATCAATTATTACCTTTTCAATTATAATCATAATCTTTTTAAGGACATTATATGACCCTAATTTAATATATAACTCAAGCAATTATGTAAATCAAGTCAAGGAACGCTTTATTAATAGTAATTACCTAGACGAGTTAAAATGGTATAATACACTATATTTATATCAAAATTTATTATATTTTTTAGTCTTATTAACATCACTTTTAATATATCGTAAAATCAACATGGAAAAGCAAAAATCAAAATACAATATAGTAACACTAACATGCTTAATAATAAGTATATGCACTATAATGCCATCAATTTCCTTAACATCAGATAATCATAGTATCTTTAAATACATTATTTTCAATACCCTTTTAATCGGAACAGAAATATATAGACTAATAAAAGACAATCATAAAAAATATGAATGGCCTATATATATAAGCTTTATATTTAATACCTTCGCTATAGTGATGATAATATGTAACTTAATATTAGCTTAAAACATATACATTCAAACTAAAAATAGGATCAAAAATCCTATTTTTATTTACTATCATTTGACGAATAATATTTTCAAAAACAATTAATATAAGTTTAAACCCATAATTACTTCAAAATTAGACTTCGATGAAAACTAAGACAATTATAACAAAAATTCAATATTATATCCCAAAAAATCATCAATTATTACTTGCCTAAAACAAACAATGTTGCTATAATATGTGGAAACCGATACTTATAAAAGGAGAT
>CANRPB010000055.1 GCA_947632415.1 uncultured Bacilli bacterium | reverse complement strand
GTTCTTTTTTGTTTTAATTATTATTTGAAAAAAGATATTGATTATATGTTTTTAATATACAAATAGTGAATATTTTTTGTAAAAAATGTCAAAAAAGTATTTACAAACATGCGTTCTTATAATAGAATTTAATTAGTTCAAAAAATAAGGGGGAATTGAAAATGAAAGAACAAATTATAAGTATTGAAAATACTACGGAAACATTTGAAGGTATTAAACATTTTGATGAATTTGGTGTTGAATATTGGTGTGCTAGAGAGTTAATGTCAGTTTTGGAATACAGCAAATGGGAAAATTTTGAAAAGGTTATTGAAAAGGCAAAAGAGACTTGTAAAAATAGTGATATGATAATTTCTGACCATTTTACCGATGTCAGGAAAATGGTATCCATAGGTTCAGGAGCATTTAGAAATCAAAAAGATTATAAGTTATCTAGATATGCATGTTATTTGATTGCTCAGAATGGGGATAGTAGAAAAAAGGTAATTTCTCTTGCTCAAACATATTTTGCAGTTCAAACGAGAAGACAAGAAATATCTGAATTGGAGTATAGTAAATTATCAGAGGATGAGAAAAGGTTTTATCAGAGAAATTTAACAAAAAAAGGGAATTATTCATTGAATCAAACTGCTAAAAAAGCAGGGGTAAAAAACTTTGATAGATTTCATAATTTTGGTTATAAGGGTTTATATAATGGTGAAACTGCTGATGATATCGCTAAAAGAAAGGGTTTAAGATATAGGGAAGATATTTTAGATAATATGGGTAGTGATGAACTTATAGCTAATTTGTTTAGAATTTCTCAAACAGAACAAAAATTAAAAAGGGAAAGTATAAAGTCTGAAAAAGATGCTAATAATGCGCATTATGAAGTAGGAAAAGAAGTGCGTAATACAATTAAAAGGTTGGGTGGAACTATGCCTGAGGATTTGCCAACTCCTAAGAAAAGTTTGAAGGAATTAGAGAAGGAAAAGAAATTTATTGAAAGTTTAAAACATTAAATTTGATAAAAAAAGTTAAATGATGAATTGGATAAGAATGAGGTATGTGCAAAATTTGCACATATCATTCAACATGGTGCATTATCAGATAAGACTCAAACTAGAGAATTAGATTACTATAATCTTGATATGATTATAAGTGTTTGTTATCGTGTAAAATCTAAAGATGGTATTATTTTTAGAAGATGGACAAATAAAGTATTAAAAGATTATATGATTAAAGGTTATGCGGTTAATCAAAGTAGATTAGAATATCTTGAAAAAACAATTAAATTAATTGATATTGCTGATAGAATAGAGAATGAGTTAAAGGGTAGTGAGGCTCAGGAAATAATTAAAGTAATTTAAAATTTAATAGTGATTTATTTGCTTTAGAAAGAAATGAAGGTTTAAAGGCTATTATTGGTACTATATATCAGTCTTTTGATGGTAATAAAAGAATAGGTGCAACATTATTTATATATTTCTTAAGTTTTTATAATGATGTAACAAACAATTGGTTGTTACGTTCGGCTAGTTCTAATTGTTCTTCTGATGACGTTTTTAATATAGTTGATACAAATGAAAAAAAGGGTGATATAGATGGTGATAGTGTTGGTGGTGTCTCTCCAGCCTTCTGAATTGGTAATCCAGAATAATAAAAAACAAAGAATTAAAACATGAAAGTGTACATTTATTGTATATTTTTCATGTTTTTTTTGACAATATAATTTGCTGATAGTGTGTTGTTATAATTGGAATAATATGGTAAAATAACTTCGATTGGAGTAATATTATGGAAGTATCGGAAAAATTAACAAAGCAAATAACAGAAACAAAATATTTAAGCGTTGAAAATACTGAGAGATATAGACCAATAATGCGCTATTTTTTTAAACAATATGAAATGCTTGAGTATTGGTTATATAAAGAACAAGTTTATAATGATTTAAAGGATAATGATGTTTTTAGTAATTATACATTGGAGTTGTGTGAACAAGATCTTTTAAGGTTAGTTGAATGGGGTAATTTGACTAATCTTCAGGATACTTCTAATGTTCAAACTGTTGAGGAGTTTAAGAATAGAAAGTATAGATATCAATTAACTGAATATGCGATTGAGATTGAAAGAATGGTTATGAGGTTGGAAACTTTAAATGTTGAAACTGCTTCTTTGGAACCAAAGTTATTTGAAAAGATAAGATTGCTTTTAAATAGTATAATTGTGTTAGATGATTTGGAGGAAATAAATTCCTGTTTTGAAGAATTAAATGAGACTTTTACGAAGTTGAATAATAATTATAAGGATTTTTTGAAGATGTTTCATGAGGCTAAGAATGAGGAATTGATGAAAAGTGAACAGTTTTTGATTTATAAGGATAAGGTTATTGATTATTTAAAGAATTTTATAGCTGGTTTTCAAATAAATGAGATAAAAATAAAGAAAATTTTAGAAGAATGTCCTGATGATTTTGAGGATGTTTTAATAGAGAAAGTAATGATGTATAAAAGGAATCAACCAATATTAGAACCTAATTTTGATTATGATTATTTGGAACAGATATTAAGGGGAAAATGGCGTAGTGTGGTTAGATGGTTTAATAGTGATAGTTTTGAAGAGAGTGAAACTGAAAGATTAAAGCGCGCTATTAACAATATTATTAATAAGATTACAAAATATGTAATTTCTATTATGGAGACTAATACAAGTGTTAATAGAATGGAAGAGTATCGTCATATATTGTCTTTGTTTTTGAAGTGTGATAATTTGAGGCAGGCTGAGGAGTTATCACCGGTAGTTTTTGGTATTGAAAGGGTAAAGCATTTTTCTAATATTGATAAAGTAACGGATTCAATTAATACTAAGCCTAATGATGTTCCTGAAACTTTTATTTCTTTGAAAAGTCATAGTAGATTAGTGAAGGAAAAAGGTATTAAGGTACAAGTGGAGGATAAGTTTTTTTTAAAGCAGGCTCAATTAAAGAAAATAATGGAACAAAAGGAACAGGAAGAAAAATTATTAAGAAAGTACATTGAAAAGGGAGAAATTGTTATTAATAATCTTAATGAAATAGAACCTTTTGAAAGAAGGTTTATATTGTCTTTACTGACTAAGGGAATAAATAATGATATTGTTAAAAATAATGAGTATGGTGTTTCATATAAGGTAGAATTGATTGATGATACTGAGGCTAGATTAAAATCTGTTGATGGTATTTTAACGATGAGTAATATTAAAATAATTTTTATAGGTGATAATGATGGAGTTTAAGGAAGAATTAGAGTTACTTTTAAACAATTTTATAATTACGAAGGAAAATAATAGGGATGCATATTATAAAATTAAATCGAAAGTTAAAAAACTTCGTGAATTTGCTACTACTAAATTAGGTTGTGATATTATTGTTAATTCGTCACTTATTAAGTTAGAAAAAATTCCGTCACAAATTGATAATACTTTTAGAATAGAGGAGTTTGATAATCAAAAAGATTATATTTTATTTGTATTATTGATAATGTTTTTGGAAGATAAGGCTAAGGAAGAGCAATTTATTATTTCGTATCTTACGACATTTATTAATAATACGCTTGCTACTATTAGTGAGAAAAATGTTAAGATTGATTTTAATGATTTTTCAACTCGTCAAAGTTTAATTGATGTTTTGAAGTATGCTACTAAATTGGGTATTATTAAACAACTTGATGGTAATGATAATTTATTTAAGGAGTCGGCAGATAATGAGGTATTGTATGAAAATACTGGTATATCGCATTATATAATAAGACAGTTTAAGGATGATATTTTTTCGTATACGAAACCTGCTGATTTTTTGAATACAACTGATACTGAGGAGATATTAAATAAAAAGCGTTATTATACTTATAGGACTCTTCTTTATTATCCTGTTTTTCATTATACAAATTTTGATGGTGAAATATATAATTATTTTATTAATTATCGTAATCGTGTTATTAGTGATTTGGATGAACTGTTAGATGGTAATTTGTTGATTTTTAATAATATGGCGTTATTAACAACGACGGAAAAAGTCAATCGTTTGAGTTTTCCAAATAGTAGAAAGGTAATATCTGATATTGTTCTTTTGGTTAATAATTATTTGGCTAATGAGGTTATGACTGATAATTTTATTGTTTTTAATAGATTTGAATTGGAGCAACTTTTTATTAAAATTCATAGTGAGAATAGTAAGTATTTTAGTAAGGAATATAGGGAAATGAAGCCTAATAAGTTTTTTGAAGTGATTACGGGTTATATGCAAAGTTTTAAATTGTTAGAGGTCGAAGATGATATTTATAGGTTTTCTCCAGTGGTTTATTTGATAAGTGGTAATTATCCTAAAGATATTGAGGAAAATGATAGTTATGAACAATTAAGTTTAGAGGAGGTATAATGTGCGCTATAAGGTAAATAGAATTGGTTTTGTTAATTTTTGGTTATATGATGAGGAAGATTTTTACTTTTATGATGGTAAATTATTGCTTAGAGGGACTAATGGAAGTGGTAAAACGGTTACTATGCAGTCTTTTTTTCCTTTGATATTTGATGGTAATAAGTCTCCAGAAAGATTGGATTCTTTTGGGTCAAGGGATCGAAAAATAGAGGATTATCTTATATCTGAGGATTTTCCTGGTAATGAGAATACAGGATATTTGTATATGGAATTTATCGATAAAGAGGAAAATAAGTATTTAACAATTGGTATTGGTCTTCGAGCGATAAAGAATAGAACTTGTGAATTTTGGGGTTTTTCGATTACAGATGGTAGAAGAATAGGGGATGATTTTTTACTTTTTAAGGAGAGAAATTTAAGGATTCCTTTAACTAAGAAGGAACTTCAAAATCGAATTGGTACTGGTGGTGAGTTTACAGAGACTGCTAAGGAATATAAGAAAATGGTTAATAAACTTTTGTTTGGTTTTTCTAATATTGGTTTGTATACTGAGTTTATTAATTTATTGATTCAAATAAGATCACCAAAGTTATCTAATGATACTAAACCAAGTCAATTATCAAAGGTATTGACATCGGTTTTAGAACCACTTAGTGAAGATGATTTAAGGGTAATGGCTGATTCGATTGAGGATATGAATAAGTATAAGGAAAAGTTACTTGATTTACAAAATGAGCAAAAAGCTTGTAATAATCTTATGAATGCTTTTATGGAATATAATAAAGCGGTTCTTTATAATAAGGGTGATATTTATTTAAAGTATAAACAGGAATATTTACAAATAGCGAAGACTATTAAGGATGAGCAACAGAATTTAGAAAATATTCGTCAAAGTAATATTGAACAAATGGAAATTCAAAAAAATCTTGAGTTGGAAAAGCAGGAGTTAGAACACCGTAAAAGTAAGTTGGAAGAAACGGATTTGAAAAGTATATCTAATCAATTGGATGAAATAATTTTAAGTATTAAGGAATTAGATGCTCAAATTAATTTAAAAGAGAATGAACAAAAGCAAAAGGAACAGGCTTTGGCAGAGAAAAAGAAGGCTTTAACTACTAAAGAGAATGAATTATATACAATTGAAAGTGAATTTGATAGCGAATTAAAGGAGTTAACTGATTATGAGGATGATATTCAGTTTGATGATGCAAAGTTTTATTTGGATGATTTGAAAAAAGAACGATTTAAGTTTAAGCAGATGCAGTCATATGTGAATACGCTTAAAAGACAAACGGATGTGCTTAGTAAATTAAAAGATATTTCTTATATGGTTTATCAAAAAGAACTTGAAGTTGATGAGGAAAAGGAAAAGTATTTTAAAAGTGATAGTAATTTAAAGGAGATTCAAAAACAAAAGGTTCAGGTATCTAATGAATTATTAGAACAGGCAGAACATTTGAAGGAAGGTCTGGCTAAGGTATCACTTGAAAATAGAATATTGAAATTAACTTCGGAGCAATTAAATAGTATTTATCAGATTATTGATGATTTAGATAGGGAAATGTTTTTAAAAATTAAAGAGATTATTAAAAATGAGATATTTGTGTGTAAAGATAAATTGAAGTTAGAGATATCTAATAATAATATTAAAATTAATGAGTACGAGTCTTTAATTGCTAATCTAAATGAGGAGTTATCTAATGTAGATGGTGTATTGTTTAGTAATTTAGATGATGAAGTTACTAAGGAATATTTTGATGACAATAATATTAATTATAATTATTTGTTTGAATTGATTGATTTTAAGGAAAATATTAGTGTTAGTGATAAAAAAAGGATAGAGTCGTTTTTGATTGAAACGGGTATAATTACTTCTTTTGTAACTGATGCTTTGGTTAGTGATGCAAGTGTTAAGGTAAAGTGTTTAACTGAGAGAGAAAAAGTAAATGATAATTTAACGAAGTATTTGGTTGCTTTGGATACGCCTTTTAAGGATAGGGTAAATAGGATACTTGAGAGTATTTCTGTTAGTGATGATCATTTTATTAAGTTGCTTTCAAATGGTGAATATGAGTATGCCCTATTAAAGGGAAAGGTTGATATAAGTCATGATCTTAAGTATATAGGTGCGGAAACTAGAAAGGCTTATATCGAAGTAGAAAAGGAAAAGATTAGTATTCATATAAAGCAATTAACTAGGGAAATTAATAGTCTGCAAGAAGAGAATATTGGTTTAAATAGTGATATTAATAGTATTGATGATGAATTTAATAATTTTAGTTTTCCAAATGATATTATAGATACATTTAAAAAGTTAGATAAGATTAATTTGGATGAGGAGAGTATTAGTGATAGTATTTCTAAAATATTGGATGTAATTAAAAAGAAGAATGCTGAACTAAAAATTATTGAAGATGAATTGAATGAAAATAAACATGGTTATTATGGTTCTTTGAAATATCAGGATATAAGTGATGTTTTAAGGGATACTAGTGTTTATTTGGAAATACTTAAGGCTTTAAATAATTCTTTTGATAGTTATATAGCTAAGGAGGAATTAATTACTTTTTATAAACAGGGGATTGAGGATATTAATTTGGATTTAGATAATATTAAATATGAGTTAGATGATGCTAATTTTAAGTTAACGACTCTTCAAAAGAAAAAACAAAATATTAATGATATTTTAAATAGTGATAAGTATAAAGATGTTGGATTAGAGTATTCGAGAATAAAGGAGAGATTATTAAAAATAGAAGAGGAGTTAAAAAGTAAAATATCTGTTATTACTAAGAATGAGACAACGATTGATTTTATTAATAAAGAGATTGATTCTAAAAATATGGAGTTAGTTGATAAAGATTTATTAAAGCAGGTTTCGTTTAAAGTGTTTATGGATGAGTATAATTTACATTATGTTAAGGAAGAAAGTATTGATGAAAATGAAATATATCATTTTGTAAAGTCTATAAAACAGTCTAGTCAATTGCGTGATATATATGAAAAGTTTAATGATTGCGCTAATAAGAATTTGTCTTTGCTTTTTAATTATGCTTCTAAGTATATTTATCTTCATGATGTTGATGAAAATGCTTATTTGAATTTTACAAATGATGATAGTAAAAAGGATTTAATTATTAATTTACTTGAAGGTGCAAAGAGGAAGGATTTAGTTTTTAATTATTTGGGTAAGAATGTTAATTTAATTGAATTATCAAGATCGATAGATAGTTCTATTAACAATTATCAAAATTTGATTAGTGATGAAAATAGACGTTTGTTTGAGGATTTATTAATAAATAATATTGGTTCATCGATTAGAACTAAGATATTTCAAAGTGAAGAGTGGATTAAAGAGGTAAGGGAACTTATGGAGTCAATGAATACTTCTAGTGGATTAAGTTTTTCTTTAAAATGGGTTGGTGCTAGTGCTTTGACGGAGGATGAGTTAGATACAAAGGAAATTGTTGATATCTTTAAAAAAGAGGCTAATAATTTAAAGGAAGAACATTTAGTTAAAGTGACGAATCATTTTAAGAGTAAAATTCAGATGAGGGAGGATGCTTTGGAGGAAAGTGAGCGAAATTATTTGGAGATTATTAAAGATGTTTTAGATTATCGTAAATGGTTTGAGTTTAAATTATATTTTAAGCGTGGTGATAAGGATCGTAAAGAGCTTACTGATCGTGAATTTAATAAGTTTAGTGGTGGTGAGAAGGCTATTGCTATGTATATACCTTTATTTTCGAGTATATATGCTAAATTAAATAGTGCTGATAAAAAGGCTCCACATATAATTGCTTTGGATGAGGCTTTTGCTGGTGTTGATGATGCCAATATTAAGGATGCTTTTCGTATTTTAGATAAGTTAGATATAGATTATGTTCTTACTAGTCAGCAGTTATGGGGAGATTATGAAACGGTTAAACATTTAGCGATTAGTGAGTTGCACCATCCAATTAATTCTAAAGTTGTTTCGATTGTTAAGTATAAGTGGGATGGAGTATCAAGGAGAAAAATTGATGATAACAGTGAATATCAAGACTAAATTAAGGGATTATTTTGGTGCGGATGAGTTTAGGTCTTTATTAGTTGCTCTTAAGAATAAATATGTTATTTATGAGTCGTGTGTTGGTTCGATTAGTTTGGTTTTTAAGACTGAGGATGAGGCTTTAAAGGTTTCTAAACTTTTGGGACAAAATTTTAAGGTTAATCAGAAATATAAAATTAAGGTTTCTAGTATTCAAAAGAGTTTGGATGATTCGGTATTTGAGGGAACAACGGTTGATGATTTGGTGCTATTATTTTATCCTTCGATTAAAAGTAATAAAGAGGTAAAAAAGATTACGGATGAGTATATAGATGAACGGCTTAATGATTATAGGAAATTGTATGAAAAATCTAAAATAATGGGGTTATTTGATAATGTTCATTGTTTAAAGAGAATGAATTATCTTATTATTCATGATGTAAAATTGTTGGATAATGTTTTGAGTGCTATGTGTAATTTACCTGTTTTTAATAATAGTGTTGAGTATTTATCTTTATTTGCAACTAAAATTACTGATAATCCTCATTATTATGATTTGGATACGCATGAGTCTAATATTTTTCTTCATTTTATTTGTTATTTATTTAATTTAACTTATTCTAATAAGAGAAAGGATAAAATTGAAGTTTTAGAACATGCTGGTATTTTAGTAGATGCTGTTTCTAATTTTGTTATAACTTATAATTTGATTGGTAATGAGATGTTGGATAGTTTTAAAAATAATTTAACGCCGTTGACTCTTAGTTTGGCTAATCTTTCTAAAATGGATAATATTGTTGCTTTTAATGATACTATTTTAGTGATAGAAAATCCTTCTTTTATTAGTCAGATAATTAATAAAAGGATTAATTATTCGGTTATTATTACGTCTGGTAATTCTAATTTGGTGGTTTATAAGTTACTTGAAAAAATTAAGAGTAAGGTTATTTATTTTAATGGTGATTTAGATCCTGAGGGTTTATTAATTGCGCAGAATTTTAAGGATAATTTTCCTAATATTAGATTTGTTGGCTATGATTATAAATATTATTATAATGGTATTTCTAAAAATGTTTTAACAGCGTCGAGATTAAAAAAACTTGATAATATTACTGATGATGATTTAATTGTTGTTAAGGATTTGTTATTAAAAGAGCAAAGGGCTTCTTATCAAGAGTCTAATTATAATCTTATATTGAATGATATTAATGAGTTAATTGGTAAAAAATAATTTTATTTAAAGAGGCTGTTGAGAAACTAATTATTTAGTTTTCAACAGCCTCTTATTGGATAAAGTTTTAATTAATGTGTTTATTTTAAGTTTTTAATTTCTGTAATGGTTAAGCCTGTAATTTTTGATATAGTATTTATATCAATATTTTCCTTTAGAGAATTTT
>CANRPB010000054.1 GCA_947632415.1 uncultured Bacilli bacterium | reverse complement strand
AATAAAGTTTTGACTAGATATAATGAATATAAAGAAAATGAATGGATTGATGACAATAAAAAAGTATTCATGAGTAAAGAAGAAATAATTTCTTTGAATGAAGATTTTCAATAAAACACAATTTTTAACTAAAGAATATGTTTAATTACATATTTTTTTATTATTAAAAAATTAACAACCAAATCATTATAAAAACATGTTCAAAACTATACTTTTGAACATATTTATTAAAACAAAAAAACTTTTGCACACAAAAACATATAATTAAATGGTGATAAAATGTTTAAATATAAAATTAGTATGCTCTTCATCCTCATTATCTTCATATGCACATTCACCTTCGTGAAAGCAAACGACTACGAACCAATCCTAATCGGAAAAATAATATACATTGATCCAGGACACGGCGGAATCGACCCAGGAGCAATATACAAAGAACTAAAAGAATCAGAAATAAACCTAAGCATAAGCAACAAAATAAAAACCGAACTAGAAAAATACGGAGCAATCGTATACCTAACCAGAACAGGCAACTACGACCTATCAGAAAACAACGCCCAAAACAAAAAAAGAACCGACCTAACCGCTCGAGCCCGATTAATAAATGAATCAATGTGCGACATGTATATATCAATCCATCTAAACTCCGACCCATCCCCAACATGGTATGGAACCCAAGTATTTTACACAAACAAAAACCAAGAAAACAAAAAAATAGCCGAAATCATGCAAAAACTATTCAAAGAAAAACTAAATACCAAACGAGAAGCCAAAAACATAAACAATACATACCTATACGAAAGAATCAATAGACCAGGCATACTAATAGAAGCAGGTTTCATCAGCAATCCAAACGATAGATACCTATTAAAAACCGAAGAACACCAACAAAAAATAGCCAATATAACAACAGAAGGAATAATAGAATACTTCAAATAACACTAAAAAAAAACACAAAAAATACATATTTGTTTCACACAAACTATGATATAATTATAAAAGGAGGTAATCATAAAACAGAAAGGAACTGATAAGATGAAGAATAAGATATTCGTAAATCTTGACGAACAAATAAAAATACTAAAATCAAAAGATTTAATTATTGAAGACGAAGAAAAAGCCAAAGAAATACTTCTAACAGAAAACTACTTCTTTCTAAGTGGATACAGACACTTATTAATGGAAAACTACAAAGATAAAAAATTTATTAAAGGCGCAACCTTCGAAGAACTATACTCAATATTCAATTTTGATAGAAAAATAAGAAACATATGCTTCAAAAACATACTAATAATAGAAAACAACATCAAATCAATCATAAGTTACCAACTATCAAAAAAATACGGCTTTCAAGAAAAAACATACCTAAATCCTTCCAACTATACAGACGACAAAGAAAAAGAAAGACAAGTACACGACGTCTTAAACAAAATGCGAAAGCAATTAGCCTTCAACGGAAAAAAACACGCCGCAACCATGCACTACCTAACAAACTATGGCTACATTCCAATGTGGGTATTAGTAAAAGTTTTATCATTCGGCCTTATGGCAGAATTCTACGCAATACAAAAACCAATCGACAAACAAGAAATAGCCAAACTATACAAATTAACCCCAGAAAACCTAGAAATATACCTTCACCTTTTAGCCAACTTCCGAAATCTATGTGCCCATGAAGATATACTATACGATCACAGAACACAACAACAAATACCAGACAACGAAATTCATAAATACCTCCAAATAGAAAAAATCGACGACGAATACAAATACGGAAAAGACGATCTATTCGCCCTCATCATAATATTCAAATACATGCTAAAACCAGACAAATTTAGAGAAATGATGCTAGAAATAAGTTACGAAATAGACATACTAGATGGGAAAATCGATAGTGTACCCATCGAAACAATACTAAACAAAATTGGTTTTCCAACCAATTGGCGAGAAATAATAAATTATGAGGTGACAAAATGAAAGAAAAAATAACATACATAATAACCACTGTAACAGCACTATTTATAGGAATAATAGGAACAATAATTGTCGAAAATAAACTAACAAAAAAATCAAACACAACAACCGAACCAGTAAGCAACGTAAACATAACCGAAACCAACACTATAAAAACTGCCATAGACGAAATATACGACGCAGTCGTATTAGTAGAAACATACAACAACACAACCAGCATAGCAACAGGCACAGGATTTGTTTACAAACAAGACGAAAAAAAAGGATACATCATAACCAATCACCATGTCATAGAACAAGGCAATAAATTTAAAGTTGTACTAACAACCGGAGAAGAAGTAGAAGCAACCCTATTAGGAAGCGACGAATACTCAGACATAGCCGTACTATCAATCGCCCAAGAAAACGTAAAAAAAGTAGCGCGTCTAGGTGAAAGCTCAACAACCGAAATAGGAGACACCGTCTTTACAGTAGGATCACCACTAGGAAAAGAATACATGGGAACAGTAACCAAAGGCATACTATCAGGAAAAAATAGAACAGTAACCATAAATACCTCCTCATCATCAATGATGCTAGAAGTATTACAAACCGACGCCGCCATCAACCCAGGAAATAGTGGAGGACCACTAGTAAACATAAACGGCGAAGTAATTGGTGTAAACTCCATGAAACTAGTCGAAAACGAAATCGAAGGAATGGGCTTTGCCATACCAATAGAACTAGTAAAAACCATACTAGAAAGACTAGAAAACGGCGAAACCATCAATAGGCCACTAGTTGGAATAGAAATGACCGATATAACCAACGCATACTATCTATATAGACAAGGAATAAGCATTCCCAAAGACATCGAAAAAGGCGTAGTTATAATAAACGTAACCGACGACTACCCAGCCCAAAAAGCCGGCCTACAAAAAGGCGACATCATCATAGAAATAAACGGAAACGAAGTAACCGACAGCGCTCACTTCCGCTACCTACTATACAAATACGAAGTAGGAGATAGTATAGAAATAACATACTACAGAAACAACAAAATAGAAAAATCCACCCTAAAATTAGATAAAAGTGCCGAAGATTAATAAAAAAACAAGGAAAAGAATATACAAAAAACGTATATTCTTTTTAGGTGGTAAAAATGACAAAAAAAGAAATGGAACAAAAACTAAAAACAGAAAAAAACTACTTCGACAACATGTTCAAAAACATAGACAACAACATATTCCTAGACGAAGACCAACGAAAAATAATCCTAACCGACGAAAAATACATCATGGTAATAGCAGGAGCAGGAAGCGGAAAAACCACAACCATAAGCGCCAAAGTAAATTATCTAATCGAAAGACAACACATAAAAGACGAAGAAATACTAGTTATATCATTCACAAACAAAGCCGTAAAAGAACTAGACGACAGAATAAATAAAGACTTTAAACACAACATCGCAATCCAAACATTTCACAAATTCGGCTACGAAATCATCAAAAACAATCTCACCAACCCACCCAAAATAACCACCGAAAACGAAAAAATAATAAAAACATACATTGAAAAAGAACTAATCAAAAATCCCTCAAAACTAAAAAAATTCCTAGACCTATACATATACTACTTCAACATCTCCGAAGAAATTTTACTATACTCAAACTACGACAAATACTACCGCTACAAAAACAAACAAAAATACCCAACATTAAAACACAAACTAGAATACACCAACAAAGAAATATCAAAACAAACAAAAACCAACCAAACCATCAAAGAAGAAACCCTAAATAGCCTAAACGAAGTAATAATTGCCAACTATTTATACATGAATAACATCGAATACCACTACCAAAAACCATATAAATACAACAACCACTACAAACCAGACTTCACCATAAACTACCAAGAAAAAGAATATTACATAGAACAAATAAACATGAACAACATAAACGCATTCAAATACGAAAAAAACATTCAACTAATCAAAAAAATCCACCAAAAACACGCCACCGATCTAATCATCATAAACAACGATGATATTACCGAAACACTAAAGCAAGAACTAAAAAAAAGAAACATCCAACCAAAACCTAAAAATAACAACGAAATATTCAATAAACTAATAGAAAAAAACAAAGACATAGACTATAAAAGATTTGTAAACTTCTGTACCAACTTCATAACACTATTTAAATCAAAAGGCTACGAACAAAAAGACTTCAAAAAACTAAACTGGAAAGGCAAAAGAAACGAACTATTTCTAACATTTATTCAAAATATGTACATCTACTATCAAGACAAACTATCAAAAAACAACCAAATCGACTTCGACGACATGATAAATAAAGCCACCAAAATAGTAAAAGAAACTCCAACCATCAATCTAAAATACAAATACATAATCATCGATGAATACCAAGACATATCAAACTGTAGATTCAACCTCATCAAAAGCATATCACAAAAAATCAACAGCAAAATAATGGTCGTAGGAGACGATTGGCAATGCATATACAGTTTTGCAGCCTCCAACATCAACCTATTTACACAATTTGAAAAATATGTCGGAACATGCACCACCCTAAAAATAGTAAAAACATATAGAAATAGCCAAGAACTAATAGACATAGCCGGGAAATTCATCCTAAAAAATAAAAACCAAATTCAAAAAAAACTCATAAGTCCCAAAAAACTAAAAAATCCCATAAAAATACTATCATACAAAAGTAACAAAATCATAAAATCACTCGAACAAGCCATAATATACCTAAAAAATAAATACCAAGACAAAAACATTCTAATACTAGGTAGATACACATTCGACAAAAACAAAATAATAGACAACAAAATATTCAAAGAAGAAAAAAACAAAATAATATACACCAAAGACCCCCAACTAAAAATTGACTACATGACAGTCCATGCCTCAAAAGGACTAGGCTACGACAACATAATCATCATTAACGCCCTAAACGATACCCTTGGCTTCCCATCTAAAATCAAAAACGACGAAATAATCGAACAACTAATCAACACCCAAGAAGACATTAAATATGCCGAAGAACGCAGACTATTCTATGTAGCCATTACCAGAACAAAAAACGAAGTAATCATACTAGCACCATCATACAACTGCTCCCCCTTCATAAAAGAAATAAAAAAATACAAAAACGTTCAAAAATGTAATATATTAAAAACAAAATAATAAAAATAATTAGGTGATTTAATGAACTTAATTATTAAAGGCTTCATTATCGGAATGGGCAAAATAATACCGGGTGTATCAGGATCCATGTTAGCCATAACCCTAGGAATATACGAAAAAATACTATCAGCAATATCCAACATCAAAAAAGAATTTAAACAAAATGCCCCCTTCCTAATGAAAACAGGAACAGGAATCATACTAGCCATTATCCTAACAAGTAAAATAATAGTAAAGTGCCTAAACAACTATTATCTTCCGACTATGTTACTTTTTATTGGAATGATCATTGGTGGAACTCCCCAACTAATAAAAGAAATAAAACCCCCAAAAAAAAGCACAATAATTATACTAACCCTAACTATCATACTAGCCATAACATTAGCACCCCATAACACCATAGCCAATAATCATATATTAGAATATAATCTCAGTGAATTCATAAAACTAATAGGAATAGGAATAATAGACTCCGCCTCCAGCATCATTCCAGGAATAAGCGGAACAGCCATACTAATGATGCTCGGTTATTACGATACCATTTTAAACACATTTGGAAATCTAATGAACATAAACTATCTAAAAAAAAATCTATTCATAATGATACCATTTATAATAGGATTTATAATAGGAACAATAATAATATCAAAAATAATAACAATCCTATTCAAAAAATACAAACAATCAACCTACTTAGTAATACTCATATTCACACTAACAACAACCATCATCCTACTAAAAAACACCATTACCATATCTCATAATCCCCTTCAAATAATACTAGCGCTTCCATTATCAATAATAGGATACTATATATCAATAAAACTAGATAACTTAGAATAATCTAAAAAAAAAAATATATAATTTACTGAGGTGAAAAAATGGGAAAAAAACTTCCAAGCGTATTCGCAAACAACATAACAAAAGACATAACCAACAACAAAAAAGTATACATGTCAAACCACAATGAAGAAACAAAAGAACCAAAAAAAGAAACACCAATAACCATCAACAAAACTATTAACCAAAAAATAAAAGAAATAATGCTAAACAAAAAACATGAATACAAAATACCAGTAAAAATAAAAACCAAAGATCAAGAACTAGAAAAATACATTATAGGAAAAAACAATCAAAACATAATAACAATCGACAATGAACTAATAAAAATCGATGACATAATAGATATTGAAATAAAAAAAGAACAATAAAAAAAACGAGTATGATATTTCTAATTGAAATACCACAAACTCGTTTTTATATAGTATCAACGTAAGTATCTTGTAAACATCTTAGACAACAAACACAATTAAGGTTCATAGTGAAAAATGAATTAGTAGTTATGTAAGGATATAACGAAGTTGTATCAGTATTAGGCGCTAAAACTCTAAAAGTAGCGCAACCACCATCAACTTTTTCAACCCTAAATACATTTGAAGTAACAGTTTCCAAAGGATCTTTACTTATAGGCATCTCCCATGGTGTATTGCTACCACAAGTATATAACATTATTGGTCTAGTATTGCAGTTAACACTAGAAACACAACATCCTAAAAAGCCCCTATCACAAGTATCTAAACAAGCGTCACCACATTCAGCATTTTGTTGTAGAATGTCTATAATAGTTAATACTTCCGCAATACACTTGCTGTCATCAGAACCATTATTACACATATAATCCACCCCTTCTTTTTCTAATATAGCATATTCCTGTACCTTATTTTTGTGTGAACTAATACCTATATTAATCCTTTTCCAAAACAATAAATAAAATTTATAAACCACATATTTTAAGTAAATTAAAAAAAAGTATTGAAAAAAAACAATTTTTTTGTTATCATTATTGTTAGAATAAAGAGGAGGATAAAAATGGATAAAGTATTAATAAATAATGCCCAAGGAGAAAGTGGAATTGTAAATGTCGTAAGATACTTTCAAAACAATGGTAAAGAATATATAATATACTCATTAAATGAAGTAGACGAGTCAGGATACACAAGATTATATGTTACAAAATTAAGTGGTATAGATGGAATGTATACAGGAGAAACACTAGATGATACAGAATGGAACGAAATCAAAAACCTTGTAAAAGTAATTGTAAAAGCAAACAAAGAAGGATCACCAGTTCCAGTACAAGACTTAAACCCTAAAAAAATAAACAACATAATGTTAAAAGATAAAAAAGTATTTAAACTAAACGCACCACTAGTAAATGATTTAAGAAACAATAAACCAAACTTTGGTGAAGAAACAAGTACAAACACCCAAGCACCACAACCAAACCCATTTGATGTACCAACAACATCATCGTTTAACACACCAGTCCAACCAACCTTTGATACACCAAACACTCCATCATTTACTGAACCCGCACCATTTGGAACCCCAAGTGCGCCATTTAGTGAACCAGTAAAACCAACCTTCGATATACCAAGCACCCCAGCGTTTACTGAACAAGCACCATTTGGAACAGCAAGTGCGCCATTTAGTGAACCAGCACAACCAACCTTCGATATACCAAGCACTCCATCATTCACTGAACCAACACCATTTGGAACCCCAAATGCTCCATTTAGTGAACCAGTCCAACCAACCTTTGATGTATCAAACACCCCAGCGTTTACTGAACAAGCACCATTTGGAACCCCAAATGCTTCATTTAATGAACCAGTCCAACCAACCTTCAACGTACCAAACGAAACACCTAATATGAACCAAACAAACACAACAGACTATAAAACAATGTACGATGATGAAGTATCAAAAAATAAGACAATGCAAGAACAAATTGATAAATTAAATGAAGAAATCCAAAAATACAAAGGCATTATTGATAATATAAAAAATGTAATAGAAAAATAAGACTAGTGCTTATTTTTTTTTGTACGCATAAATTTAAATGAGTAGGTGAAAAAATGAAAAATGCAATAAATTATTACTATAACCTAAACCCACAAGAAATTCACCAAATAAACAAAAAATATAAATTTGAAAATCAAAACAAACACTATCTATTTGAACCAATAGAAAGAAACATTGATGAATTAAAAATCATATACGAACTACATGGATATTTACTAAATATAGGTTCCTACTGTCATAAAATCATCCTAAACAACAACCATCAAATCACAACCAATATAAATGGAACAAACTATATAATGTTACAAACATTTACTCCCAACAAAATCATAGAAATGAATGACATTCTAATATTTAGTAATATGTACATAGACACAAAAAAATTTGAAAAAATAAAAAGAGATAACTGGTATAATCTATGGATAAACAAAATCGACTATGTCGAATACCAAATAAGTCAATTTGGAAAAAAATACAATCTCATACGAGAAAGTAGTGATTACTACATAGGAATAGTCGAAAACTGCATTTCACTATTAGTAAACATAAAAAAAGGCAATAGTGCGATAACCATATCACACAACAGAACAACCCAATCAACAAACCTATCCGAATACTTTAATCCCACCACATTTATACTAGACAGCAGAATAAGAGATATAAGCGAATACTTCAAAGACTGCATTATAAAACAAATAGATATACTAGACACTATAATAAAATATATATACTACAACAAACTCAATATCTATGAAATAAATTTACTCTTTATAAGAATACTATATCCAAGTTATTATCTAGACTTATGCGAAACCATCCTAGAAGAAAAAGAACCAGAAGAAAAACTAAAACAAATAATTGACAAAGTAGAAACAACCGAAGACTATATAAGAAAAATTTACCACCAACTAAAACCAATTGGTAATCTTCCAGACATCGAATGGCTAATAAAAAAATGAGCCCTAAACTCATTCTACAACAACAACCTCATTTACATCAGGGATCTCATCTTTAATAGTAGCCTCAATCCCATCTTTTAAAGTAACATCCAACATTTGGCAATTAGCGCAAGCACCATACATTCTAACATACACAATACCATCTTCATACTTTAAAAACTCTATATTTCCACCATCACTAACTAAATAAGGACGTAAATTATCAATAATTTCAATAATCTTCCTCTCAGTATCCATTTTCATCACCAAAAACATTATATATTAAAACATAATTTAAGTAAAGACATTTTTATTATTAAAAATATATGATATAATAAAAACAGTTGAGAGGTGTAATATGTCAAAATACAAGAAAGGAAAAATAGTAAAAGGTGTTGTTTCAGGAATAGAAACATACGGTGCATTTGTAACACTAGATGAATTTTATACAGGCTTAATACATATCTCTGAAATATCACACGAATTTGTAAAAAACATTACAGACTATGTAAATATAGGCGAAACCATATTTACAGAAATATTAGAAGTAGATGAAGAATCATGCCATCTAAAACTAAGCATAAAAAATATCGAATACAAACTTCATAAACCACACACAAAGAAAAAAATAAAAGAAACAAGCCTAGGATTTAAAACCTTAGCATACAAATTACCAAAATGGATAGACTATAGTATTGAAAAAATAAATAAAAAATAATATCTACAAAAATCAAAAAAATGATTGACAAAAACAAATACAGATGGTATATTTATAACTGTCTGGTTGTTATGGGCGATTAGCTCAGTTGGTTAGAGCACCTGCCTTACAAGCAGGGGGTCATAGGTTCGAGTCCTATATCGCCCACC
>CANRPB010000053.1 GCA_947632415.1 uncultured Bacilli bacterium | reverse complement strand
GGTGAAAGCCTTTATTTTACTAGTCTTTCGTGCCCCCCCCCCCTAGGTTACTATTTGTTAATTTTATCATATACATCTCTCCTATCTTTATAAATTCATTAAATATTTGGCTGTTCTAACCATTTGACTTGTATAGCCATTTTCGTTGTCATACCATGCTACTACTTCGACATGGTATGTGTTTTCATCAATTTTTGATACTAGTGTTTGAGTGGCATCGAATAGTGAGCCATATGTTGTTCCAATGATATCTGTTGATACTAGTGGTTCTTCGGTATAACCGAATGATTCGTTGGATACTTTTTTCATATAGTCGTTTATTTTTTCTTTGGTTATATTTTCTCCTTTTACTACGGCTACTAGTATGGTTGTTGATCCTGTTATAACTGGTACTCTTTGTGCTGATCCAATTAGTTTTCCGTTTAATTCTGGTATTACAAGACCGATTGCTTTGGCTGCTCCTGTTGAATTAGGAACGATATTTGATGCTCCTGCTCGTGCTCTTCTTAGGTCGCCTTTACGGTGTGGTCCATCTAATATCATTTGATCTCCTGTATAGGCATGGACGGTTGTCATAATTCCGCTTTCTATTTTTGCAAAGTCGTTTAAGGCTTTGACCATTGGTGCGAGACAGTTGGTTGTACAACTTGCAGCACTTATTATATTATCTTCTTTGGTTAATGTATTTTCATTTACTGAGTATACTATTGTTTTTAGATCATTTCCTGCTGGGGCTGAAATAATTACTTTTTTGGCTCCAGCATTGATGTGAGCCATGGATTTTTCTTTTGATGTGAAAAAGCCTGTGCATTCGAATACGACGTCAATATTTAATTCTTTCCATGGTAAATTATTGGGATTTTCTTCTTTGTAAACTTTTATTTCTTTTCCGTCGACAATAATACTGTTTTCGGTTGCTTTTACATCGTGTCCTTCATATCTTTTTTGAGCAGTGTCATATTTTAGTAGATGTGCTAACATTTCTGGACTTGTTAGGTCATTAATTGCTGTTATTTCGTAGTTATCATCTTCAAACATTTGTCTGAATGCTAATCTTCCTATTCTTCCAAAACCATTTATTGCTATTTTTATCATTTTTATCTTCCTTTCTAATTATCAAATCCACTTTTTCCAATAAATTCTCTTAAGACTGAATCTCTTGGTATATCATCACTTGGTATAGGCAAGAAGTTTCTTAAAAGATTTATAAGTCTTATGGCTTCTGGATACATTTCATCTTTTTCATCAACTGAGAATAATAGTGGTTCCGCATATGTTTTCAAAACTCCTATTTCGTATACCATGGCAGAATTTATGATGGCATCGATATCTTTTTGAAATGGAAAAATGTTTTTCATTTCTCCGGCTCTTATTTTTTTCCACATTTTTAGGGTGTCGGCTGTGCTTTTGCCTCTTGTTTTGTTGTCTCTTACGATTCGTCTTAGTTTTCTTGTATCACTTGTGTGTACATAATTATGATTGTCAACATTTATTTGAGTATACGGACAAATGAATATTTTAAATTTATTTTTTCTTTTTATTGATGATGTTAGTTCGTCGTTTAGCCCATGTAATCCTTCAATTATTAAGATGTCGTTTTTTTCTAGTTGAAGATAACGTTTTTTGTATTCTTTTTTTCCTAAAATAAAATTATATTCGGGCATTAATACTTTTTCTCCTGCTAGAAGTTTTAATAGATGTTTGTTAAATAGATTTAGGTCGATAGCGTTTAGTGATTCAAAGTCGTATTCACCGTTTTCGTCTTTTGGTGTTTGTTCTTTTTCAACGAAGTAGTCATCAATTGATATATAGTGTGTTTTAAAGCCTTTACTTTGAAGGTATATGCCTAGTTTTTTGGCGGTTGTGGTTTTGCCGCTTGATGATGGGCCGGCTAATAGTACCATTTTTATGTTTTCTTTGTTTTCGTATATTTTTTCGGATATCAGCGCTAGTTGACCTTCGTAGTGGGTTTCAGCAAGGCGAATTACGTCATTGTAGTTTCCTAGTGATACTATTTTGTTTAAATCGGAAGCGTTTTGAATGTTTATGGTTTTGGCCCAATTGGTGTAATCGTAGAATGTTTGATATACCATTGGTTTATGAATATAGTCTAAAGTTTGTTCTGGTGATTCTTCGGTTGGATAACTTATTACAAAACCGTTTTGTCTTATATATGTTAGTTTGAAGTCGCTTGTATCTCCTGTTTTTTGAGCCATTTCGCTAAAGAAATAATCATAGACGTCGTCAAGGCGATATAGGTTGACAAAACTATTGCTTATATATTTTAGCATGTTTACTTTATCGATGTTCTTTTTTCTTTTATAGAATTCAATGGCGTCTAGTCGGGAAACGCTCACTTTGGTAAATTTTAGGTTTAAATCTTTTATTTCTTGCATTTTTTCGGCTATTTTTCTTAGGATTGGTTTGTCTATTTGGGCATTTATTATTTCACAGTATGCTCCATTGTCTAGTGAGTTTGCGATTTTTACTTCGACGTTATTTCCTAGTATTTTTTTGACGGCTAGTAACATTATAAATTGAATACTGTAGGCGTTTATTAAGGAACCGATTGTGGTGCTTCTGTCGACGAAATCAATGTCGCAGTTTGATTCAATGGCGTGGTTTAGTTCTGTTAGGTGATTGTCTACTTTTCCTACTAGTAGTGGATAGTTAAAGTATTTTTTGAAACTATCACTTATTTCTAATAGGGTTGTTCCTTGTAAAAATTCTTTGGTTTCTATTCCTCTAAAGTTTACTTTTACTAACTTTGTCATGTTATCCCTCTTATTCTAATATTTATTTTACCAAAAAATTGGTTATTTGTCACATTATTTTATGAATAAATTGTGTAATTATTGTTATTATATTATTAGAGAGGATGATTTTATGTTGATTCCAACAGTAATTGAAAGAAGTAATAATAGTGAAAGGGCTTATGATATATATTCTAGATTGCTTAAAGATCGAATTGTTATTTTGAGTGGTGAGATTGACGATAACTTGTCAAATATTATTGTGGCGCAATTGCTTTATTTAGATTCGATTAATAATGATGATATTAGTTTATATATTAATTCTCCTGGTGGTTCAATTACGGCTGGTATGGCTATTTATGATACGATGAATTTTATTAAGAGTGATGTTTCTACTATTTGTATTGGTATGGCGGCTAGTATGGGGGCTTTTCTTCTTTCTAGTGGTTGTCGTGGTAAAAGATATTGTCTTGCAAATAGTGAGGTTATGATTCATCAGCCTTTGGGTGGGGCGCAAGGTCAGGCGACGGAGATTAAGATTGCGGCTGAAAGGATTTTAAAACTTAAGAATAAACTTAATAATATTTTGGCTTTGAATACTGGTAAAAGTCTTGATGTTATTGAGCATGATACGGAAAGAGATTATTTTTTAAGTAGTGAGGAAGCTTTGGAGTATGGACTTATTGATGAGATTAAAAAATAATTTGAAAATGGGATTGTTTTTATTTGACAACCTTGTTTTTTTATGTTAAAATCATTAACGTTTTTGTCAGAAAGGGGATATGTATGAAAAATAATATAAGATTTTTACCAGTTTTAGTTGCGATTGTTACTGGTGGTTCAGCAATTGGTTTTAGGCTAATAAAGAGTAATGAAAATGTTAATGGTATTTCGGTTGTTAGATTAAATGATAGAAGGTCTGATAATTTGGATTTTGAAAAAAGTTTGGACAAATCTTTAAATGTTGATGGTTATAAAGCGGTGGTTTCTAGTGAAGATGATGTTGTTTTGGAGTCTTTTGAACCTACTACTTTAGAGGTTGAGACTACAGAACCTACTGAAACTACGGAACCTACTGAAACTACAGAACCTACTACTATTAATCCTTATAGTGATATTATGTTTTTGGAGAATGTTGATCCTAGTGTTTCTTTGGAAGAGTTGAATGATTTTATTGTTAAGTATGCTTCTTATAGCAAGTATTCTTATGAGGATGCTGTTGGGATCATTTATAATAATTTGGATTCTATTATTAATGACTATTCTTGTTTAAAGGGTGGCATTATGTGTACTTTGTTTAATAGTGCTAGTGATAATGGGTTATTAACTAGCACTTGTAGTTATAGTAATATTGAACAAAGGGAGATGTCTTTAGAGGATAAGGAAGGTATTATGCTTGATATGTGTGATGCTTTGGGTTTATCTATTACTGATAAAACTATTGTTTTATCGATTTTCAGACATGAAACTGGTAATGGTACTTCTTATAGATGTGTTAATGATAATAATTATGGTGGTATTAGAGTTGGTGAAAATTTTGGTGTTTATCAAACTCCAGAGTATGGAATGTATAAGGCTATAATGTGTATTGATGGTCATATTGAGAGGAGTAAGTCTAAGATGGGAACTAGTGATATGTATAGTATTGTTAGTTGTATGTCTCATTCTTATTGTCCTGGTACGGCTGGTGATTGGACTAATAAAATTATCAGTTTTGCTGATACTGTTAGTTCTGATTATAATAATTTTTCTGATAGTTATGAATATAAAATAAACTAAGATTTTTCTTAGTTTATTTTGTGTTATAGTATTGTTTTCCTAGTTCAACTAGTCTTTTTGTCATTTCGCCACCAACGGTTCCATTTAGTCTGCTTGATGTTTCGGCACCTAGTGTTATTCCTAGTTCTCTAGCAATTTCGTATTTTAGGTTTTCGATTGCTTCTTTGCTTCCTGGAACTATTAATTTGTTATTCATATTATCACCACCTATTATTAATATCGGTAGTTTTTTGTTTTTTTTACATGGTAATTATATGCATTTTATAACAAAAAGACAGTCAAACGATTAACTGTCCATTTCTATATTTACTTAGCTTGGTAATTTGATCCACCTAAATGTTGTTCTCCCATTTTAACTAATCTTTTAGTGATTTCTCCACCTACAGATCCGTTAGCTCTAGAAGTAGCATCTGGTCCAAGATTTACACCAAATTCATTAGCTATTTCATATTTCATTCTTTCGATAGCTTGTTTTGAACCTGGAACTACTAATTTACTAGTATCTTTGTTCATCGTGTTCACCTCCTGTACACTAATAGAATGTGTACATTTGGTTTTTTCATACGTTTTTTTTTATGGTAATTTTTGGTCTTGTTATAGTAGTTCTTCTTCTTGTTTTTCTATTTTTATTGTTTCAATGTTTTTTATACATTCGTTTATTAATTCTTCGTAGTTTATTAGTTTTTCGTAGTTTATGGCTGTTTCTAAGTTGGGATTTATTATGGGATGTTTGGGAACAAAGATCGTGCAACAGTCTTCGTATGGCAATATGCTTGTTTCGTATGTTTTGATTTTTTTTGATATTTCAATTATTTCTAGTTTGTCGAGGCAGGCAACTGGTCTTATGACTGGCATATTGGTTACATTGTTTATTACAATCATGCTACTAAGGGTTTGACTTGCTACTTGTCCTATGCTTTCACCGTTTATTATTACTTTGCAGTTTCTTTTTTTTGATAGTTTTTCGGCAATACGATACATCATTCTTCGCATTATGGTTATATTATAATTACCGGGTATTTTTTTATATATTTCTTCTTGAATTTTGGTAAAGGGTATAATGTGTATTTTTATATTTTGGGTGTATTCGTTTAGTGTTTGGGCTAGTTTTATGACTTTGTTTTTGGCGGCTAGGCTTGTGTGTGGTGGGGATTCAAAGTACATGCATTCAATATCTATTCCTCTTTTTAGGGCAAGGTATCCTGCTACTGGGGAGTCAATACCGCCGCTTAGCATTAACATTCCTTTTCCTTGGACTTTTACTGGGTATCCTCCTAGGCCTTTTATTTCATCACTATATATGAATGTTCCTTCTTTTCTGATTTCTATGTTTAGTAATAGTTCTGGATTATGTACATCAACTTTACAGTTATAATTTTTTAGTATTAATCCTCCTATTATGTTATTAAATTCCATTGATGTTATAGGAAAGTTTTTGTCACTTCTTTTGGTTGATACTTTGAAGGTTTTAAATTGTTTTTCTTTTAGTATTTCTATTACTTTATTTTTTATGTCATCTATATTAGTATTAACATTATCGCATATTACTATACTATGGATTCCGAATACTTTGGTTAATTTTTCGATTATTTCTTGTTCGTTTTTTTTATCGTATTTTATGTACATTCTAGATAGTGTTTTTTCAATTGTGATGTTTATATTGGCTAGTTTGTTTTGAATGTTGTTTTCTAACATTTTTACAAAAAATTTACGGTTGTCTTTTTTGGTGGTTAATTCACCGTATTTTATTAATATAAGTTTTTCCATGATTCACCTCGTTTATTACAGATTATATCAAAAATAATTATATATTTCTACTTTTATTTTTTATATTTTTGTTTTGTCAATAAAAAAAATCCGTAGTTAATTGTTATGTAACTGTGGATTTTTTATTTGTATATTTCAAATAATTCGTCTAGGGCACATTGTACGTTTTTACATTGTGTTTTTTCGTTTGAGTATGATAATTCTACTGCATAGGTTACTTTTTTTACGCCTTGGTTTAGTTTTACTTTTACGTCATATTTTAGTTTGTCTAAAACGACTTTTCTTGTTGCTAGGTTGGATAGTATTAATAGTAATATCATTATGAATAGTACTATTAACATGTATATTATACTTGTTAGGGCAAATCCTTTATTGTTTAGTTTCATATTACCTATCCTCCTAGTTTATTGTAGCAAATTTTTTTTCTGTTGTAAATGTTTATTTTGGATGTTAAAAATAATGGTTACCCATTATTCTCCGTATAGTTTTAGTAGTTTGTCGTATATTCCGTTTTCTATTCTGTTTAGGGCATTTATACTTATTTCTAGTGATTTTTGATATTCTCCTTTGAAGAAAAGCACTTCTGAGTATGTTAGGTTTTTGTCTAGTTCTTCTTTTTCACTGCGATATCTATTGCCGTAGACAATGGCCATTTCTGCAAACATGGCTGTTTTCATCATTTCTTTGGTTTGACTGAATAGTTTGAAGGCTAAATCTCGGGCTGTGTCTACTCTTGTGTTTAGTGTTTCGGTGTTGATTGGTTTTTTTTCTAATTCAATTACTATTTCTTTGATGGCTGATTGTGCTTCGCTTAGTTCTACAAAGTATTTTTTTGGTATGGTTGGTAGATTGTATTCTCTTGTTTTGGCTTTGGCTTCTTTTAGTATTTGTTTTATTTCTTCTAGTTGTTGACGTGCTCGTAGTTCGTCGTCTTTCATTGTTCCGATTACATTTAGGCTACTATCTAGTCTTTCTTCTAAATCGACTAATCTTACGAACAATCCTTCTATTTCTTTGGTTAGTTTTGAGAAGGCAAAGGCGTTGTTTCCTGTATGGCTTGTTAATATTTTGTAGTCTTTATTTAATGTTTCAATTTCTGTTTTTATTTGTAGTATTACTTTTAGGTCTTCGTCTGATAAGTTATAAAGGTTTCTTAAATCGTCTATTTGTAGGAAGACTTCTGTAATTAAGTTGTTTAGTTTTTTTAGTTTTGAGTTAAATTTACGGATTTGGTCTTCGTAGTTTGTTTTTTCTAGTTTTTCTTTTTCAAAGTCATCAAAGATTGAGTCGAAGTATTCCATTAGAACTTTTAATTCAAATAGTCCATCTTCTAGGTTTAAGACTCTTGTTCTGTCCATTACATCGACGATTTTTTTATTGGCTTCTTCTATGTTATATTCGATATTTAAATAGTCAAGTGGATAGCCTTTTTCTTGCATTTTTTTGTATGTTTCTTCTACTTCTTGAATTTTTTTAGGAAGAATGTTTGTGGCCATGATTACGATTACTGGTACTTCTTCTATGATTGTTTCCATGTGGTTTAGCATTTCATCGATGGCTTTTATAATGTTGGTTATTTCAATGTAGTCGTTTTGCTCGATTACTACTTCAAATTCTTCAAATTTCTTGCTGATGTTTTCAAATTGTAAATCTACGGATTTGGCTATTTCACCAAATTCTTTTTTTGATTCGTTATATTTTTGATATAGTGTTCGATAATGGGCTTTTAGTTTGGTTATTATGGCTCTATTTTTTTCTTCGCTTGTGGTTATTTCTTTTATTTCGTTTAATAAAAATTGTGAATTGGTTCTTACTTTGTATATTTCCATTTCTAGTTTGGCTAGTTTGTACATGATATTTTTGTAGTCTGATTGTTTTAGTGAGTATTCTGCTTCTAGTAGTAGATCGCTTATTTTGGGTATTTGATTGTTTTTTATGTCTTCTAGTCGAGTTTTCCAACCACTATACATTACTTCTAGTTTGTCATTTTTTAAGTATGATTCTATTTTGGCTAATTCTGGTGTTATTGGTGTGGAGTCGATTTTGTTTTTTTCTATTTCTAAATTTTCTAGTTTCTTTTTTATTTTTTTATTATTATGATTTTGCATTATATTTAATACTGCAATTATTATTACTGCTGCTATTGAGTATATACTAATTAATAATAATGTGATATTCATGGTTACACCTCTTTATTCTATTATTACCATTTTATCACATTTTTATAATTTATGAATATTTTTTTGTGTTTTTTTGTCTATTTTTGTTTTTTTGTGTTTTTTTTGTTTTATATTGACTATTATTTAAAAAAATAATATAATTAATCACAGTGAATTAGCAGCGCTAATGAGGAGTTATAATGTGTTTATTACCTATAGGGGTTATTTGTAACCTAGCTGCAAGGCGAATATATTTTGAATAATACACCCTATAATTTTGTCATTAGCCACTTATTTACTAATAGGAAAGGTGGTATATTTATGTCAAGGTATGTTGGACCAAGTAATAGAAAGTCTCGTCGTTTGGGTTTTTCTACGCTTGAAAATGGTAAAGATTTGAAGAGACCTTTTGCTCCTGGTATGCATGGACAAAAGCGTTCTAAAAAATTATCAAATTACGGTGTTCAATTACAGGAAAAACAAAAGGTTAGATTCATGTATGGCTTAAGTGAGAAACAATTCAGATCTGTTTTTGAGGATGCTGGAAAGATGAAGGGTGTTCATGGTGAGAATTTATTAAAATTACTAGAGAGTCGTTTGGATAATTTAGTGTTTAGAATTGGTTTTGCTACTACAAGAAAAGGTGCTAGACAATTAGTTAATCATGGACATGTAACTGTTAATGGTAAAAAGGTTGATATTCCTTCTTACAGATGTAAAGTTGGTGATGTTATTTCTCTTAAGGACAAAGATTTAACTATTGTTAAGACTTCTTTAGAGGCTTTACATAATCGTGTTGAGTTTATTTCTTACGATGAGGCTAAGATGAGCGCTACTTTTGTTAGATTACCTGAAAGAAGTGAACTTAATGCTGATATTAATGAATCACTTATTGTTGAATTTTATAACAGATAGTATTTTATCTGTTTTTTTGTATTTTAAAGGGGCTGTTTGAAAATTAAATGATTAATTTCGAACAGTCCCTTTGTTAGATAGAGTTTTTATTAATGTGTTTATTTTATGTTTTTAATTTCTGTAATGGTTAAGCCTGTAATTTTTGATATAGTATTTATATCAATATTTTCCTTTAGAGAATTTTTAGCTATTTCAATTTGTTTTGTTTTTTTGCCGTTAAGTTCGCCTTGCTTGATGCCCTCTTGTTTCTTTTCTTCTAAGGCTACTTGGAAGGCATATTTTTCAATTTCTTCTTTTTCGTAGGCACTTATCACTTCACTATCACCACTTAAACTTTCAAGACTTTTAACCACTTTTTTCATAATCTCATTTTCTCCTGCTATCTTTTTTAATTTATTTACTTCGTCAGTCATAAATAATTCTAAGTATCTTTGTTCCTCTTCTGTTAATTCATTATAACACTTTTCTTTTAAATTATTCAAGCAAATATGAAATTTTTTAAATTCATTGGTTTCTATTTCATATTTTCCACTTGATACATCGACTAAATTTACTTCGGTAATGACTAAGTCATTATTGAAGATATTATAGTTTTCAATACATATTTGATAGTGGATATAACCATGATC
>CANRPB010000052.1 GCA_947632415.1 uncultured Bacilli bacterium | reverse complement strand
ACTATAAAGTAACAATGATAGGAGGAGAAGTATACTCAACGGAAAAAGGAAAATGTAATGGAATAGAAGTATACTTAAATCCAAAACCTACTGAAGGACAAAGTACAAGTTGTACAAAAGAAGATTATAATAGTAATTCAGGTACAGATAAAAAAGAAGGTTGTATGAAATGGTATGTATATGATGTGTCTGATAATCAATATACAATGATACTAGATCATAATACATCAAATGGATTTGCCTGGGCATCCCAAACCGATTATGAAGCAACTAATGGAAAAGCAACAGAGTTAGGAATAACGTATTTTGGAACACAAAGTGGAACCTACGGAGTTAATGGGAATAATGATAAAGGTCCATTAACGGCATTAAAACAATTAAAAGATGATACAAAAGATTGGAATGGCATAAGTAATAGAACAGATGATACATACACAGCAATCACTAATACTGAAGGTACAAATGGATATACAATAGATTATAGTTCCTATAAAGCAAAATTTATAAGTGCGGAGGAAGTAAATAGTATAGTAAGGAACGCAGGTTGGACACCGTCAAATGACTGGTATTACTTAGATTCATTGACTCGAACTGCTACTGCTACTTCTAAGGGAGCCAGTGCATATGCCTGGTTATATAGTAATTTATACGATTGTGAAAATAAAGGTTGTAGTCAAAATACCAATACTGCTAATGCATATGGATATTGGACAAGTACGGCCCGCGTCGATGATTCGTCTGATGTGTGGGATGTGAACCGCGATGGCGCCTTGGGCTATGCTTATGTTAGTTACGCCGGCCGTGGTATCCGTCCAGTAATAACCGTCTCAAAATTTCAAATTATTCCTTAATAATGAAACTACTAAAAAAAGAAAATAATATGTGTCAACAAAATCATCAATTTAATAGCCATAAATACACTAAATATTTATGGTTTTTTTTCGTATTTCTGTCAATAACATATGAAAATGTTAGTAAAAATTCATCAAAAAATGATGAATTTTTTGGGTTTATCGCTAAGGGATTTCCAAAAAAGAACCAAAAAAATAAGAAGCATATTTTAAGTTTTGCTTCTTTTTTGTATAATCATCATTTGATGCTCTGGTCGCTCCCCAGCGTTGCCATATCCCCCAAATGACGCTAATATAATATCATATAATCAAAAACAAATCAAATCTAGATTAAACTTTTGGATTATGACTATCATGTATGTGATATTCCTTATTTATGTCCTCAAATATTTCATCTAAATTATCTTTATCCCAATCGCTTTGTGGTTTTGGAAGTATCGCCTCATTATCATTATTTTTAATTTTTTCAAAATAGTCATTAAGTGTTTCATTCTTCTCTAATGTGCTTTGTAATTCTCTTAGTTTAAATATTTCACCCCTTATTTGAATGTATAATTGTTTATCGTAAGCTTCTATTACAGTGCATTCTGTTCCATTACGATAACATACTAGATTATTATCTTCATTATATGGTAAATATATTTTCCCCTTATAGCTAATTGAGTTACCATTATTGAATTTTCTTATTGATAAAACAGCTAAAATATAATTAAGAGAATTAATATCAATTATTTTTTCAAATACTGATTGTTTTAAATCAATTTTTCTTGCGAATAGTTCATTAAATTCAGGAATAAAAACATTTATTAGGTAATTATTTGCTTCTTCAATTGTTGTTATATTTTTGTGATGTAATTCATGCGATAATCTATCTTGAAACGTTTGATTATATTTTTCTACTCTGGGTTTCTTTTGTGACTTTGATGTTACTTCTAGTTCGACTCCTAAGATATCACAGGCATGCTTAAACTGTGTAAAATAAGCCTTTTCGTCGGTTTTCATTTTTTTTGATAAGTATTCAAAAATTGTTCTTCCATCAGTTGTAAATTTTAAAGGTAATCCATAATTTGTTAAAATTTGGTATGTAACATGATAATAACCATTTAATGTTTCTTGATAGTCAAGATATGCGCCTGTACAAGTATTGGTTGCAGCATCAATAGATAGATGTAAATGCGTTTTTACATCTCCAAAGAATATATATGAACTAGCATCTAATTCAATATTTTCTCCAAGGTAAAAAGCCCTTGGCAATCTAGGAGTTGCATCTTCTAATGAAATTTGATTTGTTACAATTTTATCAATTTCTTTTTCAGTTTTATTTTTGTTCTCTTTCTTCTTTAAAAATTCTATTTTCTTATAATTTTTTCTAGTATGCTTTTTAGCACGGGGAGATAAAATTCCATTTTTAACCGTTAGTTCATTGTAAATTTTACTATATGATACTCCGATATTTTTTTCTTTTAGCAACATAAATTTATAATGATTAAAATTGAATCCTTGATATTCAGTCTTATAATATAGTACAATATTATTAGACAAAGATTGATCTATGGTTATTTTGGGTTTGCGGCCTCTATTTCCATGTATGAATCCATCTTTGCCTTTTTCATTTAATAATTTTTTTAGTCGATACATATGTTGTTCAGAGTAATGCAGTTTCATTTTTGCTTTTTTAAAGTTAATTATTCCATCATTCCATTTTTTTATAATTTCATATTTTTCTTTTTCATTCATTCTTAATTTCTCCATTCTTATCACCATTTTGATTATATCATTTTACTAACATAATCAAAAATTAATATATACTAACATTATCATAAATTAATAACAAATATTTATGGTTTTTTTTCGTATTTCTTGTTTTTTCTAAAAAAAAATGATATGATGACTATGGTGATGATATGACAAAATACAATGAAGAATCAATAAAAATATTAGAAGGCTTAGAAGCAGTAAGAAAAAGACCCGGTATGTATATTGGTTCAACCGATAAAAGAGGACTTCACCATTTAGTATGGGAAATAGTCGATAATAGTATCGATGAAGTAATAAATGGTTTTGGTAAAAAAATAAAAATTTCAATTAATAAAGACGGTAGTATAACCGTAGAAGACGAAGGACGTGGTGTCCCAGTTGGAATGCACTCAAGTGGTGTATCAACACCAGAAGTCATATACACAGTCCTTCACGCAGGAGGAAAATTCGAAAACAGTGGCTACAAAGTATCAGGAGGACTTCATGGAGTAGGAGCCAGTGTCGTAAATGCCCTAAGCAAATGGATGGAAGTATACATTAAACGTGATGGATACGAACACTATATCAGTTTTAAAGACGGAGGAAAACTAAATACACCATTAACACGCCTAGAAAAAACAAGCAAAACCGGAACAAAAGTAAGATTCATGCCCGATAATGAAATATTCTCAATAACAAACTTTTCATACACAACAATCATCGAGAGAATGCAAGAATGCGCCTTTCTACTTAATGGACTAACAGTAATAGTAGAAGACTTAAGAGACGGCAGAAGCGACACCTTCCACTACGAAAACGGACTAAACAGCTTCGTCGATTACTTAAACAACGACAAAAAACCACTTCACGACGTAGTAAACTTCAAAGGAACAAAAGACACCATCAACATCGAAGTATCATTTCAATACACAGACACCTACTCAGAAAACATCGTATCATTCGTCAACAACGTAAAAACAAATGATGGAGGATCACACGAAGTAGGATTTAAAACAGCCCTAACCAAAGTCTTCAACGACTATGCAAAAAACAATGGCTACATCAAAAACAAAGACAAAAATCTAGAAGGAAGTGACACCAGAGAAGGACTAACCGCAATCATAAACCTACAAATTCCTGAAAACCTACTACAATTTGAAGGGCAAACCAAAGGCAAACTAGGAACACCACAAGCACGAACCGCAGTTGACAGCATCGTCAGCGAAAAACTTCAGTACTTTCTAGAAGAAAACAAAGCCATCGCAACCATCATCATGGAAAAAATGATCAAAAGCAAAGCCGTACGCGAAGCAGCCAGAAAAGCCCGCGATGAAGCAAGAAACGGAAAAAACAAAAACAAAATAGAAAAAAATCTATCAGGCAAACTAGCCCCAGCCCAAGCCAAAAATCCAAAACTAAACGAACTATTCCTAGTCGAAGGAGACTCAGCAGGAGGAAGCGCTAAAGGCGGAAGAGATAGAAAATTTCAAGCCATTTTACCACTAAGAGGAAAAGTAATCAATACCGCCAAAGCCTCAATGGAAGACATACTAAAAAACGAAGAAATAAACACCATGATACATACCATAGGCGCAGGAATAGGAAGCGACTTCAACGTCGACGAATCCAACTATGACAAAGTAATTATCATGACCGATGCCGACGTCGATGGAGCCCACATTCAAATACTATTACTAACATTTTTCTACTACTACATGAGAGGACTAATTGAAAAAGGCAAACTATTCATAGCCCTACCACCACTATATAAACTAGAATATGGGAAAAAACACGTATATGCCTATAGTGATGAAGAACTAAACAAACTAAAAGAAGAAGTAACAGGAAAATACACCATTCAAAGATACAAAGGACTAGGAGAAATGGACGCAACCCAACTATGGGAAACAACCATGAACCCCGAAACACGAAGCCTAATACGCGTAAACATAAGCGATGCCGTGCTAGCTGAAAAAAGAGTAAGCGTACTAATGGGAGACAAAGTCGAACCAAGAAAAGAATGGATAAACGAAAACGTAATCTTCACAATGGAAGATAATTATAGGGGGTAGTTATGGAAGAAGTATTAAAAAAAATACATGATTATGCATTAGAAGACATTATGGGAGACAGATTTGGAAACTACGCCAAAGAAATCATCCAAGACCGCGCTATACCAGACGTAAGAGACGGACTAAAACCAGTTCAAAGAAGAATTCTATACGCAATGTACAAAGCAGGAAACACATGGGATAAGCCCTTTATCAAATGCGCAGCCACCGTCGGAGACGTACTAGGAAAATTCCACCCACATGGAGACTCATCAGTATACGACGCCATGGTTAGAATGAGCCAGTGGTGGAAACAAAACACAATCCTAGTATCAATACACGGAAACAACGGCTCTATCGACGGAGACGGACCAGCAGCCTACCGTTATACCGAAGCAAGACTAGCGCCAATTAGTGGAGAACTATTAAAAGACCTAGACAAAAACACCATACCATGGGCACCAAACTTCGATGACCGCTTTCTAGAACCAACCGTTCTACCAGCCCAATTTCCCAATTTACTAGTAAACGGAACCAATGGAATATCAGCCGGATACGCAACAAGCATTCCTCCCCACAATTTAGGCGAAATAATCGATGCCACCATCAAAAGAATTGACAGCCCCAACTGTCGCCTCGACACAATCCTAGAAATAGTAAAAGGACCAGACTTCCCAACTGGAGGAATAGTCGAAGGAAAAAAAGGCATCATCGACGCCTTCACAACCGGAAAAGGAAAAGTAATCGTAAAATGCAAATACGAATTTCACAAAGAAAAATCACGCGAACAAATAATTATACACGAAATACCATTTGAAGTTAACAAAGCCCTACTAGTAAACAAAATCGACTCAATCAGAATCGACAAAAAAATCGAAGGCATCCAAGAAGTAAGAGACGAATCAGACCGCGAAGAATCCGTAAGAATAGTAATTGACCTCAAAAAAGACGCCAACAAAGAACTAATCATAAACTACCTACTAAAAAATACCGAACTACAAGTCAATTACAACTACAATATGGTATCAATAGTAAACAGAAGACCAATGACACTAGGAATTATACCAATCCTTGATGCCTACATAGAACACAAAAAAGAAGTTATTATCAAAAGAACAGAATTTGAACTAGCAACCGCTAAAAAAGAAATTCATATAGTTGAAGGCTTAATCAAAGCCCTATCAATTCTAGACGAAGTAATTCACACCATTCGCGCAAGTAAAAATAAAAACAACGCCAAAGACAACCTCGTTGAAAAATTTGACTTCACCCGCGAACAAGCCGAAGCCATCGTAACCCTACAACTATACAAACTAACTAACACCGACGTAACCGAACTAGAAGAAAAACATAAAAATCTATTAGCGCTAATATCAGAACTAGAAATGATTTTAGATAGCGAAGAAAAACTAAAAAGTGTCATGAAAGAAGAACTAAAAACCATAAAGAAAAACTATGCAACACCAAGAAAAACCGAAATAAAAGACGAAATCACCGAAATCAAAATTGACACAGAAGCCATGCTACCAAAAGAAGACTGCATCGTTGTCGTAACCCGCGAAGGATACGTAAAACGCGTCTCAACACGTAGTTATGACGAAAAAGAAGCAACCCTAGTAAAAGACGGCGACTACATCATAGGACTATACAAAATAAATACCCTAAACACCATACTACTATTTACCGACTTAGGGAACTACCTATACCTACCAGTATACGAAATACCAGACTGCAAATGGAAAGAACTAGGAAAACACATCAGTAATATCATAAAAATTGAACCAAGCGAAAACATTATAAAAAGTATTCCTGTTTACGACTTCACAAACGGCAGTATAATTACAATGGTATCCAAAAAAGGCATGATCAAAAGAACCCAAATAAGCGACTTTAAAGTAAGCCGTTATTCCAAATCAATGACAGCCTTTAAACTAAAAGAAGACGACTTAGTAGTATCAATTGATGACAGTGTAGGAGATGAAATATTCATAGCAACCCACAACGGAATCGGCTTAAGATACTCACTAGACGAAGTAGGGATAATCGGACCTAAAGCAAGTGGTGTCAAAGGAATCGGACTAAAAGACGATTATGTTATATCAGCTAACGTCTTCAGTGGTAATGACAACTTTATCTGCATAATTACCGAAAAAGGTACCGGTAAAAGAGTTAGAATAAACGAATTTGAAAAAACAAGTAGAGGACGAAAAGGAATTCAATTAATCCGCGACGTCAAAACCAACCCTTATTATATTCTAAATACATTTATCTGTGATAAATGCGACTTCATAATCAAAATCGGAAATGACTTCGACAAAATTAAATCAACCAATCTACCAATAATGGATAGATACTCAACAGGTAGTAGCATTAGCAAGAAAAATATCGAAGACATCTTTAAAGAAGTCAATCTAATCGATAGTAACAACTACAATAAAAAAAATAAAGAAACAAAAGAAATAGAAACAATCGACATCAAACTCGATGAAATAGACGAGCAAATTCTCACTATCGATGACTTTCTAGACGACTTTAAAGTTGAATAAAAAACTAACCTAGAAGTGTATTATAAATTAATGTTTATATACACTTTTTTATAATTTCAAAAAAAACTTGACATTTTGTGAATTGTGTACTAAAATATCAAACCAATGTCATTAAATTGTGACAAAAGGGGAGGTTTATATGAAAAAAACATTGAAATTATTCACAAGATTATTTATCATGACTGTTGTTTTTTTAGGTATTAAGGTTAGTGCGAACGCAGCTACTTTTCCTAACGAAATTACAGTTACTGGATTTACTTGGATAGGAGACTACAATGCCGGAAGACAATATGCAATGTTTACAACTAATCCAAGTGGAGGTGGACATGCTTATTGTTTAGATGCCGACAAAGACGCACCAAGACCAGGTGGAAATACCTCTAAATTGAGTTATTTCGATATAAAAAAAGTCTTTAGTCAAGCTCAAATAAACAAAATGATTGCTGTATTAAGAACATCTGGAGATCCAAACTATAGCTTTGGATTAGGACAAACAGACTCATACTATGTAACACAATTTGCGCTATGGTATGCTGAATATGGTGAACCAGTAGCAGGAGCAGGAAAAGGACCATTCACTGCTAAAACAAACTCTTTCTTCCAAAATAGTTCTACATATGGTGCAGCCTACAAAAAATTAATAGCTGCTATTAATGAAGCAAACAAAGGAACAGATTATACTAAAACCAATAACAGTATTGCTATTCAAGCAGCATCTGGTACACTAACACAAGACATGGAAGAAAAAACAGTAGGTAACAAAAAAATACTACTATCAAAAACATTATTCAAAGTTTCCGCACCAGGAAACTACAACATAAGCGTTAGTGGTGGCTACTTAACCGATCAAAACGGTACTAAAAACAATGGAACAAGTGCCAACCTAAAAAATGGAGATAGTTTTAAAATCGCCATAGAAGTTCCAGACAATCAATCTGGAAATAAATCAGCAAGTTTCAAAGTAACTACAGATAAAGAATATGTAACTTCTTATGAATTAGCAGGATATCAAAAACTTAATTACTCTGGACTACAAAGATTAGTACTATTATATGAAAACAAACAAAAACTTTCCGCAAATTATTCATTAAAAGGAAATTACGAAGTTAAAGATACAGATATAAAGATCGCTAAAATAAACAAAGATAAAAAACTAATAGCCGGTGCAACTTTAGGTATTTATGATCAAAAAACAAATAGTTTGATTAAGTCATACACTTCAAAAACAGACTATATTACCGCTTCATTAGGCGAAGGATCTTATTATCTACAAGAAGTATCCGCACCAGAAGGATACCTATTAAACGACGAAAAAGTTAAATTTTCAATTGACAAAGATGGAAAAGTTAAAAATGGTAATGGTAATGTCATCACTAACAAGACACTTACAATTACCGATGAACTTCCAACCATCAAAATCAAAAAAGTAAACGAAAAAGGTGTTCCTGTAAAAAATGCCAAAATAGTTATTTGTAATTATGACATGAACACCAAAAAAGAATCAAACTGTAACTTTGAATGGATTACTGATGGAAACGTAAAAGAATTAACAGTAGGAGTAGACTTTGGTAAAATTGCTGATGCAAGTTATATAATAAAAGAAGTCGAAGCACCACACGGTTTTGAAATAAGCGAACCAAAATACATTACCGTTAAAGATGGTAAATTATATGGAGATCTACAAAAAGACACAGTAACTATCGTCGATACAAGCTATCTAGACGTTAGTAAAACAGATGCAACCGGAGGTCAAGAAATTGAAGGAGCAAAATTACAACTATATGACAACAAAGGAAAATTAATTGAAGAATGGATCTCAGAAAAAAAAGAACATAGAATTTATGGACTAAATATTAATGAAGTTTATGAAATAGTTGAAACATATGCACCAGAAGGATATGTTCCGCTACAAAATTCAATTAAATTTAGATTAACTGAAGAAGGAAAAGTTGAAACTCTAAATTGTAACAATACAGATTCAAATAATTGCAGTGTTATGACAACAGAAGAAATATTAAAAATAAAAAATGATGTCACAAAAATAAAAATATCTAAAATAGACGTTACAAACGAACAAGAATTACCAGGAGCAAGACTACAAATATTAAATACAGATGGAAGTCCTGTATACCAAAATGGAAAAGTTCTAGAATGGACATCTACAACCGAACCACACTATATTGAAATGTTACCAATTGGTAAATATAAACTAGTAGAAACATTCTCTCCAGAAGGATACGTAGCAGTATCTAATGAAGTAGAATTTGAAGTAAAAGCCGAAACAGGAGTTCAAACAGTAGTATTTGAAAATGATGTTACCAAAGTATTGATTTCTAAAAAAGATCTAACAACCGGAGAAGAAATACCAGGAGCAACACTACAAATTTTAAACCCAGACCATACACCTGTATACCAAAACGGTAAAAAACTAGAATGGGTTTCTACAACTGAACCATACTACATTGAAAAATTACCAGTTGGAAAATACATACTAGTTGAAACAATTCAACCAGAAGGATATCAAAGTGGTATGATAATTGACAATGTTGTTACAAATGAATATGAATTTGAAGTAAAAGATAACATATTATTAAAAATAGATGTTTACAATGAAACAATTAAGACACCAAATACATCTGTAAACACAACAAGTACCTATGTAATAGGAAGTATGATTATCTTTGCTGGAATTGGAACAATTACAATTTCAAGAAAGAAAAACAAACAAATTTAACAAGAGAAGAATGTAAATTCTTCTTTTTTTTTAAAATTTATTTTCATAATATAGACATCCTTTGAATTTTATGATATTATTAGTACAGTATAATAATAA
>CANRPB010000051.1 GCA_947632415.1 uncultured Bacilli bacterium | reverse complement strand
ATTTTGGATCTTAATAAGCCAATGTGTAACAGCTTTCATAACACGTACCTTTCTATAATTCTCAAACAGCCATTATTTGACCACTTTCAAGCCCTTTGAGAACCCTTAACCAAGTAGCTAGAACAAATACCCATATACCAGCAATATCGCTTAAATAAGGCATTGTTCAAGCATCTTCTTACTCCAGCTACTTAAGTTGGAAGCACTAAGGTCTTCCTAATCTTATCTCTTTAAATATTTTTCTAGTTAAAATATCTTAAACTATTAATCTTGTTTCTGTATTTAATCTTGTTTCTGTATATAATCTTGCTTCCTCTAATTTTTTATTCTTCTTTAAATAAAATTGAATCTTTAAAAAAATGATTATTAGTAATAGTATTATTGTTATAAGTGTTAATCGTGCGTTTAAAATGGGGTTGCACTTCCTCGTATAAAACATCCCATATCAAAGTTGTAATTCGACGCTGCAAATATTAAATAACCAATATCAGTTATCATATTAATATACGATTAAAAATATTCTTTTCGCAAAAAATAAATAAAATTAATTGATTATCGAAATAGTCTTATTCAACTATCAATATAATATACGAAAAACTTTACATTACTTCATAAAATAAGTCGCTAATTATAAAAATGTCGCCTAAATGTCGCCTAGACAAAATCTCATATCGCAAAAACCCTTTAAAACAAACAAAAATGAGAGCTTTCGCTCTCTTCAGGGGGTTTTGGTTGAACATTCCTATATCATGTAGATATAAGAACATCCGCGTGAACTATTCACGCTACTATAATTATATATGCTTTGGTTAAAATTGTCAATAACCTAATCTAAATTTATTGATTTTGAAATTAGTGCTTTTATATGACTATATTTATTTTCGTTTATATATTTTTTTATAAAGAGAGTGCTATCTTCTTTTGCTTTTAAAAGTATGTTAAAGTCATTTTTAATATTTGCTATTTTAAAGTTCATATCGCCACTTTGTTTTAAGCCAAATATATCTCCGCTTCCTCTTAATTTAAAGTCGGCTTCGCTTATTTTAAAGCCATCAAATGTCTTGGTTAATACATTTAGTCTTTCTGTTTCTTTATTACTTATTAGTATACAATATGATTGGATATCGCTTCTGCCAACTCTTCCTCTTAATTGGTGTAGTGCGGATAACCCAAAACGATAACTGTCAAAAATTGTAATTACTGTAGCGTTTTTAACGTCTATTCCTACTTCAATAACGGTTGTACTTATTAAAATATTGATTTTGTTTTCTTTAAAATCGTTCATTATTGTTTCTTTTTCTTTATCCTTCATTTTGCCATGTAATATGCCAATTTTATATAGTTTTCCAAATGCTTTGTTCATTTTTTCTTCTAGATCATAAATGTTTTCCATGTCTGTTTTATCAGTGTTTTCAATTAGTGGGGCAATTACGTATACTTGATGATTTTTCTTTAATTCTTGATACATTAATTCGAGTGCTTCTCGTATTTGTTTATTGTTTTTTAATAATGTGATGACTTCTTTTCTTCCATTTGGCATTGTTTTAATGCTTGATATGTCCATATCTCCGTATATTGTTAGGGCATATGTTCTAGGAATTGGCGTAGCACTCATATATAATATATCTGGGTTTGTGCCTTTATTTTTTAAATTGGCTCGTTGATTTACACCAAATCGATGTTGTTCGTCTGTTATGACTAATCCTAAATTGTTGTATTGTACGTTTTCATTTATTAATGAATGTGTTCCAATTATTATATCTATTTTATTTTCTGCTAATTTTTTTAGTATTTGTTTTTTCTCGGTTGTTTTTGTTTTACCTGTTAGTAAAGTTATTTCTATGTTTGGTAAAGTTTTTTTTATATTGTTGTAGTGTTGAATGGCAAGTATTTCTGTTGGAGCCATCAATGTGCCTTGGTAGCCACTTAGATAGTTCATGTATAAAGCTATAAATGAGACAATGGTTTTACCACTTCCAACGTCTCCTTGAAGAAGTCTATTCATTTGATTTTCGTTAATCATGTCATTGTATATTTCTTTGATGCTTTTAAGTTGATCAGTTGTTAATTTGAATGGTAGGGTTTCAATTAGTTGTTCTACTTTTTTGTAGTCTATTTTTTTTTCTAATCCTTTTTTATGATTTTTGCTTTTTAGATATTTTATTTTTAACATGAATATGAATAATTCTTCATATTTTAGCTTGTTTCTTGCATATTTTAGTGATTTTATAGAAGTAGGTGAGTGAATTTGTTTTAAGCAGTCTATTTTATTTGGTAAATTATATTTTTGATTTAGATAGTCTGGGATATAGTCTATTATATTTTCTTTTTTTAAAGATTTAATTATAAAATTATTTATTTGTTTTCCTGTGATTCCACTTGTAATGTGGTAAATTGGTTCTATTTGTTCTTTTAGTGGTAAAGGGGACATTCTTAGTTCAGTTGCGACAATGTTGTTGTTTTTTTTATCATATTTTCCAATTATTGTTACAGTTGTTCCAATTTTTAGTTTATTTTTTAGGAAACCTCGATTAAAGATTATAATATTTAATAGTTTGGTATTTGTATTTAATTTAAATGTCATTTTATCTTTTTTCTTGCTGAAATAAAATACATTTGGTAAAGTTTCTATTGTTCCATCAATTATTATTTTATCTTCGTGTTGTAATTCATCAATGTTTGATTTTTTTATGATGTTGTATCTAAAGGGGTAGTATGATATAAGGTCTTCGGTTGTTGTTATATTTAGTTTTTTTAAATTTTTTAGGGTGTTTTCTCCTATTCCTTTTATTTCGTTTAAATTCAATTTTTTTTCAATAGGTTTTTTTTATATAACCTATTGTTCCTCCTTTCATTGGTTTTGTTTTTGATTATTTGTGGTATACACCATATGAGTATTATATCATATTGACGAAGCTTAGAAAGTCATTTTTATGGTTATTTTCTTTAAAAATATTAATTTCATCTTATAAAATGTGTAATTATTTAATTGGAAATGTTTTTAATGATATAAAAATGTATATTTTTTTAATTTTTATTCAAAATAAAAATGGTGATAATATGGAGAAAAGAAAATATCAAAGTATTGTAAAAAAGTATACGCCTAAAGAGAATAGATTATATAATGCACTTGTTGCTTTTGTTGTAGGTGGTTTTATGGGAATTATTGGACAAGGTTTGATTGATTTATATTCTTATTTTTTAAATATTCCTACTAAGGAGGCTTCTGTTTTTATGATTGTGACTTTAATTTTTGTTGGATGTTTTCTTACTTGTTTAGGTTTTTTTGATAGATGGGTTCATTTTGCTAAGTGTGGGTTAATTATACCTATTACTGGGTTTGCTCATGCGATGCAGAGTGCGGCTTTGGAGTTTAGAAAAGAGGGAATGATTATGGGCTTGGGAGCTAATATGTTTAAATTGGCAGGTAGTGTTATAATTTTTGGTGTTGTGGGTGCATATGTTTTTGGTTTGTTGAGATTATTGATAATGGGGGCTTAGTATGACTAATAAATATGATAATGTTTTTTTAAATGATGTTAGCACTGTTACTGGACCATATGAGGCTCATGGGCCTTTTAGTAAATTGTTTGATAAAAGTTATGATGAGTTTTATTTTAATGAGAAAACGTTTGAGCAAGCGGAGAGTAAATTGATTGATGAGAGTGTTGATATTCTTTTGAATAAGATTAAAAAAACTAGGTTTCAGATTGATTTGCATATTTCTGGTGATTTAATGAATCAACTTACTAGTTCTAATTATGCTGCTAGTCGATTGGGGATTCCTTATTTGGGTATTTATAGTGCTTGTGCTAGTAGTGTTGAGGGGCTTATTATCGGTGCTAATATGGTTGAAAATAAGGTTTGTGATAATGTTATTTGCAGTGTTTCATCTCATAATAATGCGGCGGAAAAGCAATTCAGGTATCCGGTTGAGTATGGAGGTCCTAAGCCTTGTTATACAACGTTTACGGTAACTGGTGGAACGTGTGCTTATTTGACTAGGGAGAAAAAGGGTGTCAGGGTTGATAGTAGTACGATTGGCACTGTTGTTGATATGGGTGTTAAGGATGTTTTTAATATGGGTGCTGTGATGGCTCCTGCTGCTGGTGATACTATTTATAAGCATTTAATGAATACTAAAAGGGAAGTTGGTTATTATGATTTGATTTTGACGGGTGATTTGGGTATTTATGGTAAAAAGATGTTGGTTGAGTATATGAAGACGGAATATAATATTGATTTGAAGAATTATGATGATGCTGCAAGTATGATTTATGATATTGATTCACAGCCTGTTTATGCTGGTGGAAGTGGGCCTGCTTGTTTACCGCTTGTTGCTTATTCTTATGTAATGGAGAAGATGAGGAAGGGTGAATTTACTAGGGTATTGTTGGTGGCTACTGGTGCTTTAATGTCTCCGACAATGGTTAATCAAAAGTTATCGATTCCTAGTATTGCTCATGCTATTAGTTTGGAGGTTATATAAGTGATCTATTTAAATTCGTTTTTGTTTTGTGGATTTGTTTGTTTAATTGCGCAAATTATTCTTGATAATACTAAACTTACTCCTGGGCATATTACGGCAATTTTTGTTGTTGTTGGTGCTTTTTTAGATACTTTTGGTATATATGATAAAATTATTTTGTTTGTTGGTGGAGGAGCGAGTGTTCCAATTACTAGTTTTGGACATTTATTAATTCATGGGGCGATGTCGGCTGCTAGTGATTATGGAATTATGGGCCTTTTAATGGGAATTTTTGATTTGACTGCTTCGGGTATTGCTTCGGCTATTATATTTTCGTTTTTCTTATGTTTCTTATTTCAACCTAAGGATTGATTGAATTGATTTAAAATGTGTGGTAAAATATTTTTGTGGATAAGGTGGTGAGATGTGTGATGAATAAACGTGGTTTTACTTTAATTGAGTTGTTGGCAATTATTGTAATTTTGGCGATTATTGCGGTTATTACGGTTCCAATCATTTTAAATATTATTGAGACTGCGCGAAGGGGTGCGGCAAAGAATAGTGTTACTGGTTATGGAAAGGCTGTAGAGCTTGCTTATACTAAGTCTTTATATGAACAAGAATTATCTATTGATGGAGATAAAGATACTGATGGTAAAAAGACTATAGAGTTAACTATTAAAGAAAGTGCTACTGACATTCCTGGTAAAACTCAAACTTTGGTTGTTGATTATGAGGGTGATGATGTTGTGTGTGGTAGTACTGAAGATCCTAAGAAATCTGTTGGAACGATTACTGCTGGCAAGTTGGTTTTGGAAAATTGTAGTGTTGGTAAATATTCTGGATATAAGTATGAAAAGGGAAATGCTTCAATTCCAAAGGAATAAGAACTCTGATTGGGTTCTTTTTAGTTGATAATGTTTGGATATGGATAAAAGTGGTTTTAGATGGTATAATGATTAAGAGTGTATGCTGAGATTTTTTTGATTTTTGATTAATTTCTTATTATGGGGTACATAATTTAATGGGAGATGATTATGTGTCAAAAATAAAGGATATTATCATTGATGATCAGTTAAGTTCAGAGATATGTGTTGATGTTATCTTAGAGAGTGGTGTTGTGAGCACTACTAAGTTTTTTAATATTAATAATAGGGTATTGGAACAATTTGATGAATTAAAGAGGAAAATTATTGGAATAGAGGTTTTTGATCAAGCGAGTATAGATATTAATATGTTACGGTTTTCTGCCAATAATGATGATTTGAAGGATGTTGTTTTGAATATGTCTTTGGCGGTTTTAATGGCTGCTTCGAGGGAATTGGGTGTTCCTTTGTTTAAGTATATAAGTAATAGTGTGAGTGTGCCTTCTTTGATATTTGATGTTATGGATAGGAGTGTTTCGGGTTTTAATAGGTTGATGGTTGTTGCTCAAAGTGATTCTATTGATAAAAATGTAAAAATATTTGATGATTTTTTGTCTTTTTTTGATAATAATGTTGTTGAAGGATCGAGTATTGATGATTTTTTGTCTTTTATTGTTTCGGTTATAAATAAAAAGGGTTATAGTCTTAAAAGTGATGTTTCTTTGGCGTTATCTTTTGATGTTTTTTCTCTTAATGATGATTTTTTGGATTCTGAGTTTTTTTCTTATTGTGAGATGCTTTGTAGTAGGTATGGTATTAGTTTGGTGTTTGTTTCTTCTTCGGATGATGTGATTCAATTGTTGATGGATAATTTGGGTAGTGATGTTTCGATTGTTGAAAGGAAAGAGTTTTCAAATGATATTAGAAAGTTACCATATGAAATTGGTGCTGAGGGAGGGGTTATTGATGTTAATTTTTGTGATGTTGGGAGTGTAACTAAGTTTATTGATTTGGTTGATTTAGCTCATAAAAATAATTATAAGGTTATTGTTTCTCATGCTAATAGCGCGATGGTATGTGATTTGGCTGTTGCTTTGAATGTTGATTATATTAGGGTTGAAAGTAGTGATTTTTGTGATAGATTAGTGGAAATATTGCATGATTATTAGTATTTTTTTTTTGAAAGTGTTAAAATATTATGGGAGAGTGATATAATGTCAAAGATAAAAGATGTAATTGGACGTGAAATATTGGATTCACGTGGAAATCCAACTGTTGAGGTGGACGTAATATTGGAAAGTGGAGTTATGGGACGTGCAGCTGTACCTTCTGGTGCTTCTACTGGAATAAGGGAAGCTTTGGAGTTAAGAGATGGTGGATATCGTTATATGGGAAAGGGTGTTTTAAATGCCGTAGCTCATGTTAATAATGAATTGCGTGATTTAGTAATTGGTATGGATGCTTTGGATCAGAGGAAAATTGATTATGCTATGATCGAGTTGGATGGAACTGAGACAAAGTCGAGGTTTGGTGCTAATGCTATATTGGGTGTTTCTATGGCTGTTTTGAAGGCTGCTGCTAATTTTAAAAAGGTTCCTTTGTATAGATATGTTGGAGATGGAGTTGAGGCACCAGTTCCTATGATGAATATTATAAATGGTGGAGCGCATGCTGATAATAAATTGGATTTTCAGGAGTTTATGATTATTCCGCAGGCTGATAATATTCATGATCGTGTAAGGATTGGTGCTGAGGTTTTTCATAATTTAAAGAAGGTTTTAAATGGTAAGAATTTATCTACTGGTGTTGGTGATGAGGGTGGCTTTGCACCGGATTTACAAAGTAATAGTGAGGGGTTTGATTTAATAATTGAGGCTATTAAAAGGGCTGGTTATGAACCTGGTAAAGACGTGTGTTTGGCTATTGATGTTGCGGCTAGTGAATTTTATGAGAATGGTAAATATGAGTTAGTTGGTGAGGGAATAAGTTTAACAACTGAAGAGTTGGTTGATTTTTATGAAGAGTTGGTTAATAAGTATCCAATTATTTCAATTGAGGATCCTGTTGATGAAAATGATTGGGAAGGATTTAAGTTAATAACGGAAAGGTTAGGGAAAAGGGTTCAATTAGTTGGTGATGATTTATTTGTTACAAATAAAAAGTGTTTACAAATGGGTATTGATAAACATGCTGGTAATGCTATTTTGTTGAAGGTTAATCAAATTGGAACGATTACTGAGACATTGGAGACGATAGAGCTTGCTAAGAAGAATAATTATAAAACTATTATTTCGCATCGTAGTGGTGAGACGGAGGATACGACTATTGCTGATTTGGCTGTGGGTTTAAATTTGGGTCAGATTAAAACTGGTTCTTTGTCTAGGACTGATAGAATATGTAAATATAATCAATTGATGAGGATTGAGGATGAGATAAAGGGGTAATCGTGAATAAAATCATGATTCTCTTTTTTTATTGTTGTTTTTTTTTTGTTTTTTTTTTATAATATATAGAGAAAGTAGGGAATGTATGAAAAAGGGATTTACGTTAATTGAGTTGTTGGCAGTGGTAACTTTAATAGGTCTTTTAGCAGTTTTGATAATACCTAAAATAACAGAAAATATAAATAAGAAAAAGTCACAGATTAGTGCTGCTAATATGAAGTTGTTGGAGAGTGCAACGGATATATATATTGAGAAGAATAAACAGAATTATGCTTCTACTTATGAGGCAAATGGTAGTACGTATTGTATACCTATTCAGAGTTTAATAGATGAGAGTATAATTACAACGCCTTTTAAGGATGTGAATGGTAAAGAGATAGATTATACTCAAATTATAGAGGCAACATATAATGCTAATTATAATAATTTTTCATATAGACTTGTTAAAAATGGTGAGTGTACGGAGACTATTAATTATGTAAATAGACCACAGTTAGCTGATAATATGATACCGGTTGTTTATGATGGTGATAAATGGGTAAAGGCGGATATTAATACTAAATGGTATAATTATAGTGAGAAGAATTGGGCTAATGCTGTGTTAGTAAAGGAGTCTAAGACAAATGAAGAAAATTCAAAGTCAAGGAATGAGTATAAGGATTCGATTCCTGGTACACCGATACAGGAAAGTGATATTTTGGCTTATTTTGTTTGGATTCCAAGATTTAGGTATCAATTATTTTCGTCGGATGAGCAAATTGAAATAAAGATTGCATTTGAGAATGTAGGTACTAAGACAATGGGAACACAGACTGGTGAATGGTTAACGCATCCTGCTTTTACGATTAATAATCAAGAGTTAGCGGGAATATGGGTTGGAAAGTATGAAACTAGTAGTGAAGATAGTAAACCTGTTATAAAAAAGGATAAAACACCATGGACAAATATAGAATTTAGTAGTGCTGCTCAGGTATCGAGTGAGATGGCAAATCAAAATAATATTTATGGATTAAGTGATATAAATACTCATTTAATTAAGAATGATGAATGGGGTGCAGTGGCGTATTTAACAAATTCAAAGTATGGAATAAATGCAAAAATGGATTCAAAAACATCTTCTAATACTGGTGATAGTACAAGTACAACTGGTAATATGACGGGAATATATGACATGGGTGGTTTATCACAGGAATATGTAATAGTAACTGAACAAAGTGAAGAAACACTTGGCTCATCATTATCTGAGACAAGTAAATGGTATGATGAAACAAATACTTTTATAACTGAGGAAAATGAGTATTTGACAAGGGGTAAAAGTTCTATACTTAATTATTCAAATACAGATGAAAAAGATAAAACATCATTTAGAGTTGCATTAATAAATAATTATGCTTATCCAAGTATATATCCTAATCAATTACAAGGAGATGAACCAGGAAAATCTTTATATGCAAATGGAAATGAAATATACTTTGACGTTGATGATGGTAGAAGATGTACACTGGAAGATTATGAAGCAAATAAGGCAAAAAATACAACAGAAAATCCTTTAAAATCAGGCTGTATGAAATTCTTTTCCTTCTTAAATAGTGAAAATTCAGATACTGTAAATTTAATATTAGATCATAATACAACATCAATAGTAGCATGGGAAAAGAGTGATGAAAGTAACAGTGAGAATTATACAGGTCCAGGAAGTGATGAAGGAGAAGTATTGAAAGTATTACAAGATGATACAAAAGGTTGGTCCAGTGAATTACAGACGCCAGATAGTTATACGGCAAAATGGATTAGTGGAGATCAAGAACGAACTTATACAGTAAATTATAATGGTTATAAAGCTCGCCTAATAACAGCAGAGGAGATAGCAAAGATTACTGGTAATGATAGTTGGACATTATCAAGTGCTCCGTTCTATTTTGATACAAATTGTAAAGATGCATGCCAAGTAGGAACGAATGAATATTGGTGGTTGTTTGACAATACAGCAACTTGTGCAAAATATGGATGTAAAACAGAAGATGATAGAACGTTTGGTTATTGGACAGCTTCTTCTTATACCAAGATGCTTAGCTTCGCATGGGAAGTGGAATTTCTTGGGAGCTTGAATGCTAACGGTGTGTATCGTGACGACAGTACTAGTTTTGGTGTTCGCCCAGTTATAAAGGTATTGAAATCTAAACTCCTCCAATAATGAGAATGAAAGGTAAGGAAATATGAAAAAAACATAAAAATAAATTATCAGAAAGAAGGTTAGATAGTGGGTAAAGTATTAGATAATAAATGTCCTAGTTGTG
>CANRPB010000050.1 GCA_947632415.1 uncultured Bacilli bacterium | reverse complement strand
AACTACTGAAATTATAAAATCAATGTTAAAAAATAACTTTGATTACGAAACAATTTCTAAAATATGTGGAAAAACCATAGAAGAAATAGAAAAAATAAAAGAAACAATGTAAAAAATGACGTTAAATGTGCTTTCAAAATACATAATAAAACTAATAAAAAATCTGATAAAAATCATTAATTTGATCTTTTATCGGATTTTTATTATATATTTTACAATATATTTTTTATTAAAAGTTATTCATTTGATCAAGCTCACTATCAAAAGACAAAAAAGTAATAAGACATAAAAGTCTATCTAGTCTATTATGTTTTTGCATTTACAAATTAATGTTTTTAATATAAAATATTAGTAATAACATCTATAAAAATGGAGGCTATATGAAAAAAATATTAACTATCACAGGTACAATTATTATATCCCTTTTACTAACACTTTTAATATCTGATATACTAAGTTTATATCAAATAGGTAGTGTTATTACTAGAACAACCTCAATTTATTTAATCTCCTTATTTAGTGTTATAACCTATACCTTATTATTACTTATTTATATATTCTATAAAAAGAAAAACAAAGAAAAAATAGGAAAGAAAAAAATCATCAGTATTATTCTATTATCCATATCATTAATACTAATATTAAGTTTTATCGTGATATTAAATATAGACTATTTAAACTATTACACTTATACTACTTCAAGTCCTTTTTATGCCTATATTATAGTAAGAAGCATTGAATTTTTATTACCGTCTTTAATTTTACTAACAGTATTACTAAATAAAAAACAACACTTCAAAATAATTTTCATCATTTTAAGTATTCCCATTCTATTAATTTTAATCGATACTTTACAAATAATGATATTTAAAAATAGCCTTCTTATTAGTTTTAGAAAACACCTAGAAGAAAAAAGCTATGTTGATAAAGGCATCTTATTAAATACCTTCTATTGCGTTCAAGAAGACACCACAACCATAAGTTGGCACTTTAAAACATCTAAATATACATGTCCTATATATGAAAATATAAACATCAAAGAACATATAGAAAACATCATAAATAATAGACCACTTGCATCATCAAACCCCTATGACTATATCAATGTCAACAAAGAAGAATATCAAATATTACTTCTTAATCCTGATGAAACATTTAAATATGCCATCAACGATCTAATAAATAACAGTGATTCCCTAACAGGCTATATTGACGCCATACTTTGTAGTGATATAAACAAAAACTTTCAATATGAATTCACATCAGGAAAAGACTACTTAACACACTATCAAGCCTTTCTAACAGAATGTGACTGTAACAAATACGATAATTACGCAAAAAAAATAATAGGAGGACAATATGAATAATCAAGAAAAAATAATAGAACTTATCAATACAATTGAAAAACTATTTGACTACTTTGATATCGACGATGTCATTTTAACTGATGACTATAACTCTAATTTAGAACTATTTAGTAATAAATTAAATGAAATATTTAGCGATGGTCTAAATAAAGACATCCTAGACATGATTTCAAAAATAGACAAAACAGAAATATTTTATATCGAACAAGTAGAAGACTATAAAAACAATCAAATAAGAAAACAAATAGTTGAATACTTAGATAATATGCCACTATATCTAGATTATGAACTAATCAAAAAACATATAAAAGAAAACTATAAACTAGCCCAATACGTTAAAGAGAAAGATAAACTATTAGAACTTTTAGCGCTAAACGAACAAGTCATACTTTTAATGGACGCTAAATACCTAACCGAAGAACTAATCTTAAAACAAATGAAACAAACTAATCTAGTAACAGAAATATTCCTAGGATTACACGATCAGTCTAATAATATATATAACTTTTCCATGTTTTATCAAAACAATAAAGAAATAAATCAACTACTATATGAACAAGCCAAAGAATACCTAAAACAAGACATCTACATATATATAAAAGCCTCAGAACTAGTTAAAAATAATATTCCAATCGCTAAATTAGTATTAAGTATCAATCCTCAATTCAAATACTATATCAGTGATAAAATAAAAACATTACTATAATCTAAAAATGGTAAAATTTACTTAATATACAAACCTATGTTTGTGATATAATGTCTATAGGTGTTATTCATGAAAATTTATTTATGTATCGATTTAAAAAGTTTTTATGCCTCTGTTGAATGTCAAGAAAGAGGCCTTGATCCAATGACTACCAATTTAGTAGTAGCCGATGAATCCAGAACCGACAAAACCATCTGCCTAGCTGTAAGCCCATCCTTAAAACAATATAGCATATCAGGGCGAGCCCGACTATTTGAAGTCAAACAAAAAGTAAAAGAAATCAATTACGAAAGAAAAAAACATGCCCCTTATCACCAATTCACCAATAAAACCTATAACGATATTATTTTAAAAAAACATCGCGACTACGAACTTGATTTTATCATTGCCTCACCTAGAATGGCTTATTATATCAAATACAGTACTAAAATATATAATATTTACTTAAAATATCTGTCAGAAGAAGACATCTTCGTATATTCTATCGATGAAATTTTTTGTGACATTACCAACTATTTATCATACTACCAATTAACACCAAAACAATTAGCGTCCAAAATCATCAAAGACGTCTATGACCAAACAGGAATAACCGCTACAGGTGGTCTTGGAACTAACATGTACTTAGCCAAAGTTGCCATGGATATCTTAGCCAAACATCAAAAACCTGATGCTTATGGCGTTAGAATAGCCGCCCTCGATGAAATGCGCTACCGCAAAACTTTATGGTGCCATGAACCCTTAACAGACTTTTGGCGTGTCGGTAAAGGATATGAAAAAAAATTAAAAGATCACAACATCTACACCATGGGCGATATCGCAAGATGTTCCCTTAATAATGAAGAACTATTATACAAACTATTTGGAATAAACGCCGAACTATTAATCGATCATGCCTGGGGATATGAACCATGTACCATCAAAGATGTTAAAAATTATAAACCAATCTCCAACTCAATAACCTCAGGTCAAGTTTTACCATGTGCCTATAACTACGATAAAGCCCTATTAATAGTAAAAGAAATGGGGGAGGCCCTAGCCCTTGATTTAGTCAAAAAACACCTCGTCACCAACAAACTAACCCTAACAATAGGCTACGACATCAATAACCTAAAAAATAAGCACTATAACGGTGCAACTACAATTGATTACTATGGAAGAAAAATTCCTAAAATAGATCACGGTACTATTAACTTAAACCATAAAACATCATCAAGCGAAATCATCAAAGAAGCCCTTGTCAAACTATATAACGACATTGTAAATAAACACCTTTCCATCAAAAGAATCAACATTACCGCTCATGACGTCATCGCTGAAGAAATCGCTAATGACGATTACATCTATGAACAATTTAGCCTATTTTCCGATAATGATGAAATAGATAAAAAAAACAAACAACAAAGACTTAAAGAAAAAGAAGAAAGAAAACTTCAAAAAACAATGCTCAAAATAAAAAATAAATATGGCAAAAACGCCATTCTAAAAGTAATGGACTTAGAAGAAGGAGCAACCACTATCGAACGAAATAAACAAATAGGAGGCCATAAAAGTGAATAGATATGATGATATTATTAACTTAAAACGTCCAACATCTAAAATTCATAAACCAATGTCACTCCAAGCTAGAGCCGCCCAATTTGCGCCATTTCAAGCCTTAACAGGATATAATGAAGCCATCAAAGAAGCCTCACGACTAACCCAGAAACAAATTATCATTGACGACAATCAAAAAGAACTACTAAATGCTAAATTAAAATACTTATTAAGTCAAATAAAAAATAAACCAGAAGTCACATTAACCTACTTTGTAAAAGATCAAAACAAACCAGGCGGTACCTATCAAACCATAACCAATAAAATTAATAAAATAGACTTATATAACGGACAAATAATCTTAATAGATAACACCAAAATCCCTATAAAAAACATTATCAATATAACTAATACTTAAAAATTTTTCATCTAAATTGTTTTAAATAAAATTATGTGTTAAAATAAATGCAACAATTATAAGGAGGTATCATGAAATTATTTAAGAAAAAAGAAAAATTACAAGAGCACCCATTAGAATACTGGGAAGAACAATCATTTATGCTTGCTATACCAGATAAAGACTACAAATGGAGTAGAACTGATATTATTAACAAAATATCAGAAATACCAAACGTTAAAGTAGAGGACAACTACTTTTATAACGAAACCCAAACTCTAAAAGTTAATTTAAAATATGATGACAAAGAATATGAAATTGGGATTTATCAAAGAAAATTTACTATGCCCGACATATATATTAATTCTTCCTTTCAACTTAGTAATGAAGAAATAGAAGAACTAAAAAATGCAACCCAAGTTATAACCATATTTATGAAATTCACAGATGACATCAAAAAATCCTTTCATCTTCAATTAAAAATAGCCGTTAACATTGTTCCTAATTTAATAGGACTAATTGACGAAAGTGCTGAAAAACTAATACCAGCCAAATGGGCACAATTAGCATCATCCTCTCAAGTTACACCCGGACCAAATGATATCTATAGTGTCCATGCTGTATATAATAAATCAGGCGAAGTCTGGTTGCACACCCATGGCCTTTGTCGTTGTGGCCTAACCGAACTAGAAATTCTAAAATCTAATCAAGAAAACTATAAAAATCATTGTGACTTAATTAATGCCTTCGCTTGTTTTATCATCGATAAAAATAAAACATTTAATCCACAAGAAGGAAGTGCTCATATCGGATTACTTCCTAATAATAAACAAATCATTGTAACATGCAAATCATGGGTAGAAGCAATAAACAAATACAATCATTTAAATTTAGGTGGAATAAATGATCGAAAAAACGGGCACAACACTAAAACCAGTCCCATATTTATTTATAAATCAAAAGAAGACATAAACAATAAACTAAGTTATGTTACTGAATATGACGAGTTATGGGGAGACAATCCAATCTTTTTTCTTAGTAACGAAGAAACAGATCGTATGAAAATGCTTGCTCGTGAAAGATTTAACTATGTAAAAAAAGCCAGTAAAGATAAAAATAACGAAATTCTTATTAAAGTAGGCCTTAAAACCACTAAAGAAAATGAATCTGAACATATATGGTTTGAATTAATCGAATTTAAAGGTAATAAATTTAAAGCAAAATTAACTCAAGAACCATATCTAGTTGATAATATCAAAGTCGGCGATGAAAAATGGTTTACAATTGATGATGTAACAGATTGGATTATATATACCCCTAAAATGGAAATAAAACCCAATAATGTATACTTATTATAATTAATAATATATTTAAATTCGTACAAAATGTACGAATTTAACAGTCTAACATGTATTTTTTGTACGAAATATGTTAAAATATCCATAGAGGTGAGTAGTATGTACAGAAAAATAGAAGCAGATTTAGAAAAATGGAAAAAAGATTATAAGATGCCACTTATGTTAATTGGTGCGAGACAAACCGGCAAGACCTATATATTAGAAGAATTTTGTAAAAAAAATTTTGATAATTATGTTTATATTAACTTAGATAAGGATGAGGCTATATGTAAAGTTTTTGAAGAAACAGTAGACCCTGACGTTATAATAGAAAAAATTGAAATTATTAAAAATATAAACATTGATAGTCAAAATACTATAATATTCTTAGATGAAATTCAGGTAAGTGAAAGAGCAATTACCTCATTAAAATATTTTTGTGAAAGTATAAAACCATATAAAATTGTTTGCGCTGGTTCCCTTTTAGGCGTTAAAATTAATAGATTTAAATCATCATTTCCTGTTGGCAAAGTTACAATTAAATATTTGTATCCTATGGATTTTGAAGAATATTTAATTGCCTTAAAAGAATTTAAATTGATTGAAGAAATAAAAACACACTATATAAGTAATGAGGCTATGATAACTCCTATCCATGAAAAGGCTCTTCAATTATATAAAAAATACTTAGTATTGGGTGGAATGCCTGCTATGATATGCAATTTCATCTCTAATAACTATGACATAGCGCACGTTAATTTTGATCTTCAAGAACAAATTATTACTTCATATCTTGCCGATATGAATAAATATACTGAAAATAGTGAAGGAATAAAGAATGGCCAAATATATAATGCTATACCTAAAGAACTTGCCAGAGAAAATAATACATTTAAATATAGTATTGTTGATAAAGATGCTAGAAAAGTTAGATATGAAAGCAGTTTAGATTGGCTATTATCTAGTAATATGTTATTAAAATGTGATCTAGTTGAAAAAAACGAATCACCATTAAAAGCCTTTGTTAAATCAGACAAATTTAAACTTTATTTAAGCGATACAGGACTTTTAAAAGCACTTTCTAATTTAGATTATAGCGAAATATTACTTGATAAAAATCAAATGTATAATAAAGTTCTAACTGAAAATTATATTGCATGTGAATTTTATCCAAAATTTAAAGAACTATTTTATTATAATTTTGATAAATATGAAATAGATTTTTTAGTAAAAATAAATGGTGATATTATTCCCGTTGAAGTTAAAAATGGAAGAAGAATTACTAGCAAGAGTTTAAATGAATATATAAAAAAATATAATCCTCAATATAGTATAAGAATATCCTCTAAAAATTTTGGTTTTGAAAATAATATAAAATCAGTACCATTATATGCTGTATTTTGTATAGGTAACATAAAATAAAAACCATACGATTTTTTAAAAAGATAAAGTAAAAGTTTAATAGATTTTTACTTTTTTCTAGTAAAAGCAACTAAAAATATACAAAAAACAACCTTAAGTTGGTAGAGTGCAACCAGTAGAAAAATATAAAATGTAATTGGAAAGGAGAGAATATGAATAATAATTTTGCTTTAAATTTAAAAAAGATAAGAAAAGAATACAATCTTTCTCAAGAACAATTAGCCGAAGAATTAGGCGTTTCCAGACAAGCCATTTCCAAATGGGAATCTGCTAGTGCTTATCCAGAAATGGATAAAATTATTGCTTTATGTGATAAATTCAATCTAAACATCGATGATCTATTACATAAAGACATTCGTGAAGTTAAAGGAGAGGCTGAACAAAAGAAAAAAATAAACAACTATATAAATGACTTTTTAAATTTTGTAACCGATACCGTTAACTTCTTTAGTAGTATGAGTTTTAAAAGTAAAATTAAATGCTTATTAGAACAAATAGTTATTATATTTATACTAGTAATAGTGTCATTAATTGTATTTAGTTTTTCCGATTTTGTTTTAAATAGTGTCTTTAACTTTTTGCCAAGAAACCTACATAGTATTATTGATTCGATTTTAGAGGCTATCGTTTTATTACTTTTGTTCATTTTTTCACTTGTTTTATTAGTACATATTTTTAAAATACGCTATTTAGATTATTATAGTATTCTAAAAAAAGATACTTTAGAAAACACAAATGAAAAAATATCACTTAAAAAAAATGAAAGTAAAATCATCATTAGAAATCCTAACCATGAATATAAATTTATGAATGTCTTATTTAAATTTATGATTATTACAATTAAATTTTTTATGTTTTGGCTTGTATTATTCTTATCCATTACCTTAGTTTTCTTATTTTGTGGATTACCTCTTGCCTTCTTATTATATAAAACAGGACTATTCTTTATAGGCTTAATTGGCTCCTTAATATCACTTGGTATTATTAATATTATATGTCTTTTATTTATATTAAATTTTATATTTAATCGCAAAACAAATAAAAAAATCCTTATTTGGACATCAATAAGTTCCCTAATAAGTTTAGGCATATTTATTGGTTTCATACTTATTGGTTCAATGAATTTTAATGTAGTTTCGACTAATGAATTTAAAACAGGTACCTTTGAATATCAAATGAAAGATAACTTATTTTTTTCAACTTATCTAGATATTAATTACATTGAATCTGATATTGATAACGTTAAATTAGAATATGAAGTTCTTAATTTATGTGACGCTGAAGATTCAAAATACTATGAAAATGGTATTCATATATATGCCTCTTGTTCAAATATGCCAAGATTGATAAAAGAAGTAATTAATAACCTAAATAATAAAAAAATTATTCAAATAAATGATGAAATAAGAAATATTAAAGTTTATGCCTCAAAAGAAAATATCGAAAAACTAAAAAATAATAGTTTAAATTATAGAAAAAGATGATATTACCATCTTTTTTTGGATAATTTTTTATGATATAATCAATGTGTAAGATAGGTGGTAACAATGAAGTTTAAAAACATTTATTTAGTATTACTAATAAGTTTTCTTATTATAACTGGATGTGGTAAGAAAAGTGATGCCTTAAAATTTAAAGAAGAATACGAAGCACTTAATAATACTTTAAACGCTAATAAAATAGAGTATCGAAACATATCAATAAATAAAGATAACCCCTTTATATATACTTCAGCATCTGAGATAATAAAAAAAATAGAAAATAAAGAAACCTTCTATGTTTATTTTGGTTCAGCATACTGTCCATGGTGTAGAAGTGTTATTGAAACATCTATAAAAAGTGCCAAAGAAAACAATATAGACACTATTTACTATGTAGATATATGGGATAAAGACCATGTGGAAATTCTAAGAGATACATATAAACTAAATGATCAAGGAGAAATCGAATTAGTAACAGAAAGTAGTGAATACTATCAAGAACTACTAAAATATTTTGACAATATCTTAGATGATTATACCTTAACTGATCAAAACGGAAACAAAATCTCAGTCGGTGAGAAACGAATATTTGCCCCTAGTTTTATCTATGTTGAAAGAGGTAAAGCCATTAAACTAATTGATGGAATATCAAAAAACCAAACTGGTTCTATGGATGAACTCAGCACTGATATATTAATAGATGAAGAAAAACAATTCAAAGAACTATTTTATAAAGAAATCAATGCTTGTACAACGGATGAAAAATGTTAAAGATTCAATTATATTAAAACATTCAATAAAAAATATAATTATAAATTTTTTATCAAATCTGTTGTCTAAAAAATTATTTTATGATAAAATGAAAGTGTCTTTTGAATGACACTCTTTATGGTCTGTTGGTGAAGTGGTTTAACACACTGCCCTCTCAAGGCAGCATTCACGGGTCCGAATCCCGTACAGACTACCAAATTATTGATATTAACTCGGACTTTTAGTTCGAGTTTTAGTTATTTAGGTGATTTTATGATTTTAAATGTTAGTGGAAGAACAGATATAGTAGCCTTTTATAGTGAATGGTTTATGAATAGATATAAAGAAGGTTTTGTTGACGTTAGAAATCCTTTTTATCCAAAACAAGTTAGTCGAATTTATTTTAACGATGTAGACGCAATTCTTTTTTGCACTAAAAATCCCATACCTATAATAAAATACCTAGATAAAATAGATAAACCAATTTTATTTCATGTTACTTTAACTCCCTATAAAAAAGATATCGAACCTAATGTTATTCCCAAAGGTCTTGTAATTCAAGCCATTAAAAATATTTCTAAAATTATTGGAAGTGAAAATCTGTATATCCGCTATGACCCCATTTTTATTAATGATAAATATACATTAGATTATCATATAAAATCATTTGATAAACTATGTAAATTACTAAATGGTTATGTTAAACATATCATTATTTCTTTTATTGATGAATATAAAAATGTAAAGAAAAATGCCTTTTCCTTAAAGTATAGAGAATTAACTCAAGATGATTATAAAAAGATTGGTATTAATTTTATAAAAAGCGCTAAAGAAAATGGAATGACAGTTCAAACTTGTTGTGAAAGTGTCAACTTAACACAGTATGGATTCATCAATAGTGCATGTGTTTCTTTTAATCTTGCTTATAAATTAACCGGTAAAACTAACTTGAAGAAATGGAAAGAAAGAAATTGTAATTGTGTAAATATGGTTGATATAGGTTGTTATAATAGTTGTAAACATTTTTGTAAATACTGCTATGCTAATTATGATGAAGAATGGTTACAGTTCAGTCAAGGACACTAGAAAATAAGTAAGGAACACTTACTTTTTTTCATATTATAATAACTTGATTA
>CANRPB010000049.1 GCA_947632415.1 uncultured Bacilli bacterium | reverse complement strand
TAATAATTTTTATTTTACATATTATAAATTTATTTTTTTGATTTTTAACAAAAGTTGTTAAAAATGTGGTATAATTAAGTAATTTCTAGGAGGTATTTTATGTATATAAAAGAGTTAACGAATGATGAGTTTAATAGTTTTACGAGTGAATTTCCTTATAAGTCTTTTTATCAAACTCCAGAATATGCTTTTACGATGATAAGAGAAAAAAACGAGGCCTTTTTTTTGGGATTAATTGATGATAATTATATTATGGCGGCTTGTTTAGTAATTGTCGAGAGGAGAAATAAGTTTAAGTATGCTTATTCTCCTCGTGGATATTTGATTGATTTTAATGATTATACTTTGGTGGAAGAGTTTACAAAATTATTGAAGGAGTATCTTGGTAAAAAGGATATTGTGGCTTTTAAGATAAATCCTATGATTATTAAAACGATATATAATAATCAGAAAAAGATAATATATGAGAATAAGCATTATAATAGTATTTTTGAACAACTTTTAAAGTTAGGGTATAATCATTCTGGTTATAATGATTATTTTGAGGCTATTAAACCTAGATTTGAGGCTGTTTTAAATATTGATGATGATCCACAGAAGATATTTTCTAATATTGATAAAAGTTATAGAAATAAGATTAAGAATGCGATTGAGGATGGCATACATGTTTATAAGGGAAATTATAATGAGTTAGTTTATTTGTATGAACAGTCTAAGTATAAGTATCCAAGAAGTTTTGAGTTTTTGCAGGATATTTATAAGCATTATGATCAAAAGGGAATGGTTGATTTGTATTATGCTAAGTTGAATACGGAGGAGTATTTGATTAATAGTCAGAGGGAGCATGAGGAAATTGAGCAGGAAACAAATGTGATTAATTATAAAATAATCGAGAAGCCTGATAAGGATAAGACAAAACTTATTAATAGAAAATTGGAAACTGATTCTTTGTTGAATAAGTTTGAAAATAAGTTAGTTAGCGCGACTAGTCTTTTACAGGAGCACCCAAATGGGATTGTGCTTGCGAGTTTGATGATTATAAAGTATTATGGAACTATTTATATGTTTATGGATGGTTATGATATGAATTATAGATATCTTAATGCTAAGCATCTTCTTTTGTGGAAGGTTATTGAGGAGTATAGCAAGAAGGGTTTTAAAAAGTTTAATTTGGGTGGCATTAGCAATATTAATAAAGAGGATAAGTATAAAGGATTGAATGAGTTTAGAATGAATTTTGGTGGTTGTGCGGTTGAGTATGCTGGTGATTTTGAGTTGGTAACTAATAATACATTGTATTTTATGTATAAGAAAACATTAAAGATTAAGAATTTGATGAAGAAGGATTAAAAAAAAGTATAGGTGTTCTATACTTTTTATAGTTTTGATAATTTTTCTTTTATTTTGTTACTTACTTCTTTAAGGTCAGCTCGTCCTTTTACTAAGGGTGATACTATACCCATTATTTTTCCCATGTCGCTTATGCCGGTTGGCGCTAATTTATCGAAAGCGTCGTTAATGATTTTTTCAATTTCTTGTTCTTCTAGTTGTTCTGGTAAATATTTTTCTAATATTTCTATTTCTTTTTTTGTTTCTGATACTAGGTCTTCTCTTTTTCCTTTTTCAAATTCAACAATTGATTCTTTTCGTGTTTTTATTTCTTTGGCAATTATATTTATGACTTCGTCGTCGTTAAGTTCGTGTTTTAGTTTGATTTCTTCTAGTTGCATTGCTCCTTTGACCATTCTGATAACTTTTAGCGTTTCTTTGTCTTGATTTTTCATGGCTGTTTTTAGATCATTTAATATTCTTTCTCGCATTTTCATCTCTCCTAAAAATAGAACCTTGGGGGGTTCTACTAATTATATCTTTCTCTTCTTTCCCTTTTACGGCTATTTTTTATAGCTTCTTTTTTTGCTTTTCTTCTTTTTACTCCAGGTTTCATATAACCTTCGTTTCTTTCTCTAGCTGCTTTTAGGAGGCCATCTTTTGCGTTTTTTTGCTTTAGGTTTTTTAAAGCAAATTCAACGTTACCATTTTTTACGACTACAGTAGACATGATATCCCTCCCTTCTTTTGACTAGGGATATTATAACACTTCTATTTTAATAATACAATAATAATAATTAATTTTATTTTTAAATGTGGTTATATTGTAAAATATTTTTTTATAAAAATACAGTTAGATTTTTTATAAATTCTAACTGTATTTGTTTTATATAGTTTTTTTTATTCAACTTTGAAAGGATTATTGAATACAATATAATCTGATCGATGTACCAATGATCGTGCCTAGTTTATAAATTATTTCGATTGAAATACTTATAAGTGGCAACATAAACATTATAAATGCTGATAAAAACAGAAGACAACTTATATATTTAATAATTTTATTTTTTTTTAAAGTGAGCATACATTATTACTTCCAATTCTTCGAATGGCTGTACCTAAACTTCTTCCTAAATCGAGAATGGCATTTATACCTCTTGTTAGTGAGGATATTAGTGTACCATTAATATTTAATTCTCCACCTTCAATGTTTAATAATTCTTGTTTATTTAATTCTTTCATTTTTCCTCCTTAATTACATCTTAATGGTCTGATGTACCCGTCAATTACACCAATTATGAATGTGATTCCTGCAGCAATTAATAATCCTGCTGCGACTTTATTTCCCCCTACTATATCGTGTAATTCGTTATTGTTTAATTCTTTCATTAAAACATCTCCTTTAGTTTGTTAAATATTGTGCTTTCATAAATAAAATTTAGTTTGATAACATTATTTACTATTTTATCTTCGTCGCTAAGATTGTATTTGATATATACGCCTTTTTTGGGACCACTATCTGTTAGTATATATTCGTCACTTATTTTAGAGACTTGATAATTAATGTGTTTTTTATCAACGATTAAAAATAGTTGCTTAATCTTTGTAATGTCATTATCACTAAGTAATAGATAAACATAATATTCCTCCTCTTCTTTTAATACTAGTCCATTATAACTAAAGTGAAAGTTGAATTTGTAACGAATGGAAATAACAAACATTATTATTACTAATAATATTAGTATGATAGAACATAGAAATATTTTTTTGTCTTTTTTTTCAAATAGTAAATAGTTTTTATTCATACTAAATTTCCGTTATTAATATTTATTATTCTATCAAACATATCGGCATTTTCCTTTCTATGACTTATGATAATAATTGTTTTATCTTTATATTTTTCGAATATGTTGGATAAAATTTTTCTCTCGAGTTTGGTGTCTATTTGGTTTAAGCCTTCGTCTATTAAAATAATTGATGATTTTTTTAATAGTGATCGGGCTAGTATTATTCTTTGTTTTTGTCCACCTGATAGATTGAATCCGTTTTCTTCGATGAGCATATTAAGTCCTAAGTCATTATCTAGTATTTCGTTAAATTCTGTTACTTTAGTTATATTTATAATATCATTATCACAATGGGAATAAAATTTCAAATTATTTAAGATGGTATCATTAAATAATATTTCGTTTTGGGATATATAGGTGATATTTTGTCGTAAGGATTTGATTTTATAATCATTAATATCGATTCCATCTATAAAAATCATGTTTCTGTCGATTGTATAGTAACCCATTAATAGTTTTAACAGGGTACTTTTTCCACTTCCACTACTACCATATATTACAATTTTTTCGCCTTTTTTTATTGTTAGGTTGATGTTTTGTAATACGTTTTTTTTGTTGTCAAAGGTATAGTTTAGGTTTTTAATTTCGATATCCCCATTACGAAATTTAAAAACTCCTTTGTCGTTGTATCTTTCATATAGGCTAAGAATACGGTTAATGGATTCTTTAGTTTCTTTTATATCGACGTCCATATCTATAATGTTGCGGATGGGTTCTAGAAAGTAGACCATCATACTGCTATAAGTTATTAAATTGCCAATACTCATTTTGTTGTTAAAAACAAGTAACGATCCTAGAAAAAGGATGAATAGGTTTCCTATATCGCCAAAGAAGTCTTTGAATAGTCCTTGGTTATTCATGTGAACTTGTAATTTATAAATGTCGTTTTGGAGTTTAATGTACTTATTGTTGAATTTATCGATAATTTGGTCTTCGATATTGATGCCTTTTATACTTTCAAATCCACTTATTGATTCATACATATATGAATTGATATTTTCTTTTCTAGTTTTTATTTTACCTATATAGTTTGCATAGATCTTATTATAGATAATTGTTAAAATTAGATAAAGAATAAAGATAATTATGCTTGCTCGTAGTAGTGAAAAGTTGATGCGTGCTAAGAAAATGATGGATATAATTAGAAGTGGCAAATCGATTAATATTGTTACGCATATTTTACTTATGATATCACGTACATTTCCTAAGTCGTTTATTTTTGAAATTATTTCACCAGTGGTCCGATTGTGATAATAATGATATGGAAGTAATATGATTTTCTTAAAAGCATCCACGGTTAAACTGAAGTCTAGCTTGCTGTTTAAAATAATCAAAAATTGGCTTCTTAAGTAGTTAAGGATTAGTTTCATTATCGAAAGGAATGAAAAGATAAAGAAAATCGATTTTAAGTAGTTTTTTGATAATTCTATACCTTCAATCATATATTTGAAATAAAATGATGATAACATTTTTAGAAATATAATGCATAGTGATAGTCCTAATAAAGTAATTAGTTCTTTTTTGTATAAGGAAATATTTTTATACAGAAAGTGGCTTATATTTATATTTTTAGAATTTGGTAATGAACGAACTGGATATAATATTATTAGAACGCCTGTCCAAATATCATTAAATTTGGAAAATGATATTTTTTTGATTCCTTTGTCGGGATCTGCAATTATAATTTCTTGTTTGTTTATGTTAATTTCATATATGACGATATAGTGCTTGTACATGTCATCGATAATGACGTGTGCAATACAAGGTAGAATGACATCTTTTAATTCATCGATGTTGGCTCTAACGCCTCGCGCTCTAAAGCCAATTTGATTAGCGCCTTCAATTAGATTGTAGGCTGATGTTCCATTTTTACTTGTTTTGGTTAAGTCTCTTATTTTTTCGATGGATATGTTACCTTTATAGTATTTTATAATCATTGAAAGGCATGCACAACCACAGTCTTTATATCCTTCTTGTTTAACGTATGGATATTTTTTAAGCATCTTTTATCACCTCCTATTATAATGATAGAATTTTTTTTTAAAAAATCCTTCCTAAAATACAAAAAAAAGTTATTTTTTTATAACTTTTTATATATATTTACCTTTTTATTGCCATATTTTTTGTTTTTTATTAGTTTAAAGTAGTTTGTTGATACGTTTTCTGTTTCGTATTCACAAATGATTATTCCGTTATCGTTTAATAGTTGGTTTTTGTTTATAAATTCTATAATGTCGTTGATTAGATTTTTTTTATAGGGAGGGTCTAGAAAGATTATGTCAAATTTTATGTTTGTGTTTTTGAAGTATTTTAGTGCTTCCATATAGTCTTTTTTTAGTAGGATGTTGTTTTCAATGGATGATAGATTGTTTTTTAATATTTTGTATATTTCTTCGCTGTTTTCTACGAAGTAGCACTTTTTAGCTCCGTTGCTTAGGGCTTCTATTCCTAGTGACCCACTGCCGGCAAATAGGTCTAGGCATGTACTATTTTTTAGGTCGTTTTGGATTAGTGCGAACATTGATTCTTTTACTCTATCCATGGTTGGTCTAGTTCCTTTTATGTCAAAACCCATTATATTTTTTCCTTTGTATTTTCCACTAATTACTCTCATTAATAACACCTAATTATATTTTAACATATTTATTTGAATGATGAAACTATATTTTGTACCATTTCTATTGTGCTTAGTGCTTTGCTTATTTTATCGCTTGTTCTTAGTTTGTAGTCTTCTTTTACTTTTTCTTCGAATCTTTGAAACATGGCAGGATTTCTGTTTAGTATTTTATACCAGTGGGAGTTTTCTCTTATATATTTTTGATAGTTAGGGTTATTTCTGATTTTAAATTGAATGTCTAGTGTCAATCTTCAAAGTGTTTATATAATGGTCTTGGTTTATATTCTTCTTTGGGGGTAATGTCGTCTTTGTTGGTTAAGTCTTGGACTACTCCTAGTACTCTTTGAATTGATGATACACCGTTTTGAATGCTGTCTAGATCAATTGATTTAAGCCATGATAGTAGATCTAGCGTGGCTGCTCCTTTTACGGCTTCGTTTATTTCTGATGCGTTTAGGTATTCTTTCCATGCATCGTTATCTGATCCGTATAGGTTGAATATTTCGTAAAAGTTTTGCCATGTTTTTTCGCCGTTTCTTACATATTTTATTAATTTGGGATGTTCTCTTACAAATTGTTTAAATTCTTCTTTACCATTCATAGTTCTCACCCATATTATTATATGCCTAAGGGTGATAAAATTTCCTGTGTCCTATGTATATGAGCGCTAATCCTGTTAGTGTGATTGTGATTCCAAGTAGAGTGTGATTATGGTGTCCTAAGTTTCTTGGGGTGTTTATTTCTTTGTTGTATAAAATAATTTCCATTACATTATCGCTATTGATGTCGAGGGTATGAAGGGTACTTAGTTCATCGCTATAGTTATTGTTGATTAGTGGCCTTTCAACTAGTTTGTATTGTCCTTTTTGAATGTTGCTTATTTCGTGGGTGTCTTCGGTTGCTACCCAGGCGTCGATGATGTTATTTTCGCTATCATATAGTTGGAAGTCGCAGTCAGTGACGTAGTCTTTGGTTTCAAAGTCTTTTTTTGATATGTATAGTTCTGATGCTTGGATATTGTTTATATATAGTAGAGATAGAATAATGATTAGATATTTTTTCATAGTATCACCATTATTATTATGTGGTTAAATTATTTTATTAATCAAAAAAAGTATAGTTATTCTATACTTTCATATGGCTCTTGTGATTCTAAGACGGCTACGTATACGGTTTGGGAACTTTCATCGTTTTTTGTACATGTAATAAGCATTAATGTTGTTTTTCCGTATGGTCTATAGACGTTTATTGTTCCGGTTTTGGCTTGGTTGTATATATATGATATTTTATATGTGTATTTTACGTTGTTGTAGTATATATAGGCATAGTCGCCGTTTTCTAGTTTATATAGGTTTTTAAAGAAGCTTAGGTAGCCGTTTCCGGAGTGAGCTGCTAGAACAAAGTTTCCGCCTTGGACATCTGGATAGTCGGATGGTGATAGTATGGAAACGTTACGACTTACGGTATTGTATTTTGAGCCTATTTTGTACATACCTTTTTTTAAATTTATTTTTGGTATTTCTAGGACTGCTATGTAGCTTTCTGTTATTTGTTCTTCTGGTTTTGATGGTGTTTCTGGTTGAGGTTCTTCTGGTGTTTCTGGTTCTTCTGGCATGTCTGGTTCGTCTGGTATGTCTGTTATTTGGTTAAAATATAGTTGCATGTTAATAAATTCGAATAATTCGTTTTTTTTATTTAATAAGTATTGTGAGGATAGTATTCCTATTCCTAGCATTATAAATAGTGTTCCAATGGCGATTATTCTTCCTCTTGTTAGTTTTTTCATTTTTTCACCTCACCCCTAAATTGTTAATCGTCGAAGTCAATGATTTCAACTTCGTTTTTTTTGTCTGTTGCGGTTGGTATGTTTATAAATTCAAAGTTATTAAAAGCGTTAATGTTGTTATTTAATGTTGTATTGATGTTTTGGTTATTGTTGGCAGGATTATTTTGATTATTATTGTCTTCGTCAAAGGATAAGATTTCTTCTTCGTTTGAATTATATAAGTTAAATTCTGGGATTAAATTTGGTATAGCACCGTTGGTGAAACCGTCGTTTTTGGCATAAGGGTTATCAAGGTTTTTGATGTTTTTTGAGGGTTCGTTATAGTCATTTATGTAATCATCGTAGTTATCTTTTGTTTCGGTTTTCTTTGTTCTAAATATTACGTCGGCTTTTTTTAAGTAGAATGTAATTAGTAGAATAATCATCCATATAACAAATAGTCCCATACCTAGTTCTAGTAGTGTTAGTGTTTGTTCGTTTGTATATATATTGGCGTTGCTTGAGACGTCTATTTTATTTTTTTCTATTACGAATATAAAGATGGCAAATAACATTTGAATTAGTGTAAAAAAGATGGTATTTATTATTTTAGTTAGTTTTGATTTGTTTTTGCCACTTAGGGTAATTATCATTATTATAAATGATATAAACATCATTAATACGTAGATTGGTATGATTGGAAAGTATATATTAGCCATAAAAAGGGTTACAAATGAGTCGATGCTTGTTAAGAAGTAACTTCCGTATTTGAAGATTGTAAATCCTATTAAGGCTATGTAAATAATGATAAAAATTGTTTTGATTATTTTTTTATTTAATTTATTACTTAGGAATAGTATGATCATTAAAATTAGTGAGAAGGCAAATATTCCTATGATAATTGGTGATGAAAATAGCAGGCTAAATAAAACCTGAATCTTATCAACAAAAGTTAATTGATTCATAAAATCACTCCAAACCCGATTTAATCTTTTAATCTATTAATTACTATATACCATTATAATAAAAATATTAAATTTAGTCAAATTTTTTCCAAAAAAAGACATTAATGTTTAACCATTAATTGTCTTTCTTCTATATATCTTAATTGTTTCATAACCAATGAATATCATTAGGGCACCTATAGCAAATAAGTTAAGAGTGCTGATGCCGGTGTTTGGTACTGAGATTGCTTGATTATAAACAGTTATTAGAATTTCGGAATCTTCTTCTGAGATTGTAAATTCGTATTCGGTGGTAACAATTTCATCAACAATCATGTTTTGTTGATATCCTTCTGGATATATTGTTTCTACTAGTTTATATTTTCCTGCTGGAACGGCTTCTTCTATGTGTTGTGGTTCGTCTGTACTTGATTGCCATTCACGTACTACTTCATTAGTATCAAGACTAATTATTTGGAATGTTACTCCACCAATTGGGTTTCCTGTTTCATAATCTTTCTTTTCTACAATTACTTTGTTAGGTTCATTGGTAAATTGAACTTTTTGAACGTCACCGGTCTTGTAAACTTCAAAGCATACAGCGCTTGTTTTTCTTACATATCCTGCTGGTGCGACTGTTTCTATTAGACAGTAATTACCTGGTTCCATCATGTCTATTTCATGTGGTTCTTTAGTTGATGTCCATGACCATGAATCTTTTTGTGGTTTACATTCGTTTCCTAGAGTTTCGTATTCAGTTGCTGTACAAATTTTTATTTCGGCTCCTTCTAATTCTTGGGCTCCGGTCATGTCGGTTTTTGAAATTTTTACTTTAGTATAATCGTTAGGTATTAATAATTCAAATTTTGTGCCTGTTAGGTCTTTTATTTCTTGTGTACCTTCTTTATCAGAATATGTAGTTACGTTTCCTTTATCGTCGACTTTAAAGTAGATAGATGTATCTATAGATAAGTAACCTTCTGGAGAAATTGTTTCCTTTAACTCATATATATGATTATGAGCAATACCAGTTATATGGTGTTTTTTACCTTCTTCACTTGTCCATTCATCAATTACGTTGTCAATACCCATATCTTCATCTTTTCTAATACTTGCTGATGGATCTGAGACAACTAAATGAGCTCCTGCTATTTCTTTTCCAGTAGTTACATCTGATTTACCAATATCAACATATCCAGTATTTTCAAATTTTATTATTAGAACTGGAACATCTCCTTCATCTTTAGATAATTCATAACTAACATATCTACTAAAAGTATCAACAGAGTAATCTGGGTAAACGTGGAACCAATAATTATTTCCAACCATTGAACTACTGTTAAATTCTTCAACATCATATCCATTGCCAGTGTCTTCTTCAGTTATTGCGAATATACCATCAGAACTACCAAAATCTACTCCTAATTGATAGATTCCATCTTTATTAACAACTGACTCGTATTTATCTTCACAAGGAATTGTAAATAAACCGTTTTCATCAGATATTAAACATACAAGGGCTTGTATAGTAGCTCCATTAGCTCCGTACATAGATGTATCTTTAAATGTGAGTTTTGCTCCCGCAACTGGGTTACCTAAATTATCAACTTTTTTAAATTTAACTTTGAAAGGTTGATTAGCTATTTTTAT
>CANRPB010000048.1 GCA_947632415.1 uncultured Bacilli bacterium | reverse complement strand
CTTAGACAATTTTTGTATTGGAGAGATAGTAGAGAATGTTTTAGGTAATGAAAAAGATAGGATGTAATACCCTACCTCTGAATATGGTCTTATACGGAAACTTTCGGAAGAACCTGATTAAAAGTGCTTTTTTTGATATATTATTAATGTAGAATTATAGCAAAGAATAAAATTACTGCAAGGCTATAGTTCTATAAGGGAAAAGTAAAAAGGAGGATGTTTATGAAAAATAAAAAAATAAAGTTAACTAATAGTAACCTAAGGGGGGTGCGAAAGTCTAGTAAAATAAAGGCTTTCACCCTCATAGAACTACTCGCAATAATAGTAATACTTGCGATAATTGCAGTAATAACGGTCCCAATAATATTAAATATAATTGAGAATTCAAGAAAGGGAGCAGCGATAGATAGTGCATATGGTTATAGAGATGCAGTAAACCAATACTACATATCAGAACTAACAAAAATAGGAGAAAAAGATTTGATGGATTCTTTAATCTAAATAGTAATGGCGAATTACTAAATGGATCAAATAAAACTCCAACAACGATTCCATTTACAGGGAAAGCCCCAGAAGGAGGAAGTGTTGTCTTAGATGAAGGCTCAGTAGAGGCAGCATGTCTAACCATAGGCGACTACAAAGTAACAATGATAGGAGGAGAAGTATACTCAACTGAAAAAGGAAAGTGTAATGGAATAGAAGTATACTTGAATCCAACTGCAACCAATGAACAAAGTACAAGTTGTACAAAGGAAGATTATAGTAAAAATTCAGGTACAGATAAAAAAGAAGGTTGTATGAAATGGTATGTATATGATGTATCAGATAATGGATACACAATGATATTAGATCATAATACAACGGCAACTATTGATGGCTGGATATCAGAAAGTGATTATAATAGTGTAGAAAATATAGGAGATACATATGGGGTAACATATCCAAATAATAGTGTTCCTAGTGGAGACTATAATGCTGGAACAGATACAAATGGAAACCCTACTGGTGGAAATAATAGTAAAGGCCCATTAACCGCATTAAAACAGTTAAAAACTGATACACAAGATTGGACAGCAATACCAAATAGAACAGATACATATACAGCAGAAACAACAACAGGCAACGGCTATATAATAGATTATAGTAAATATAAAGCAAGATTAATAAGTGCCGAAGAAGTATCATCTATAGTAAGGAAGTCTGATTGGGATACATCACAAGTATATTTTTATTTAGACGGAGCATATAGTAACAGTGATACAAATGGGAAATGGCAAACATCAGTGGCTAATTCATCCAACCCAAGTAATTATGCATGGTTGTTTGATAATACAAGAGATTGTAAACAACACGGATGTAATTTAGAATTTAAAGATAGCAATGCATATGGATATTGGACGAGTACGGCCCGCGTCGGTGATTCGTCTAATGCGTGGAATGTGCGCGACGATGGTATCTTGAGCAATAATTATGTGAATATCACCCTCCGTGGCATCCGCCCAGTAATAACAGTTTCTAAGTCTAGTATTATTTCTTGATGATTAAACATGAATATATGTTTTGAACATTATTTTCATGTTTTTTTATGTTCTTTTTTTTTGTCTTTTTCATATATTTTATTGGGTGATGTTTATGGGATTTGATATTGGTGATTTAGTTACTAGAGAGTCTCATGATAATGATACTGTTTTTGTTATTACTGATATTATTGATGATATTTGTTATTTAAAGGGAATGAATGTTAGATTAATTGCGGATGCATGTATATCTGATTTGAATAAGTATAATGATGAGGATGTTGAGAAAGAGGATGTTTTTTTAGAGAGAATTAAGAATCATGATACTTTGGATAGAACGGATTATTTTTATCTTCCTGGTAAGATTTTGCACATTGATGGTGATAGTGAATATTTAGAGAGATGTTTGAAATTTTATGAAGAGGCTAATATTTGGGCTATGGGGATAAATGAAAAAGAGGAGAATATTCCTGCAAAGATTAGAGGTTGGTTAGAAGAGTATAAGCCTAATATTGTTATTATTACTGGTCATGATGCTTATTATAGGCGTAAGGGAAGAATGGATGATATAAATTCTTATAAAAACAGTTCTAATTTTATTAAGGCTGTTAAGGAGGCTAGGTTGTATGAAAGGGAGCATGATAAACTAATTATTATTGCTGGGGCTTGTCAGTCTAATTATGAGGAACTTATTAAGGCTGGCGCTAATTTTGCTTCTAGTCCTAAGAGAATTAATATTCATGCTTTAGATCCTGCTATTATAGCGACTAAGGTTAGCATGTCTCCTGCTAGCCAAGATATTGAACTTAAGGCTATTTTGGATAAGACAAAGTATGGTTCATCTGGTATGGGTGGTATTATTACAAAGGGTACTATGTATGTTGGTTATCCTAGATAGGGAGGAATATGACGTTACAAGAAATTAAGAACAAGGTTAATGATAATGTAGGTAATGATGTATTTATTAGATATAATTTAGGTAGAAATAAAGTTGAAAAGTATAGAGTTAGGATTAAGGAAGCCTATAAAAATATTTTTATTGTGGAACTTGTTGACAAAAGTTTTGAAATAAAATCTTTTTCTTATGCTGATGTAATGACGAAAACGATAAAAATTGATTATTTGTATTGACTTTTTGGTTATAAAATTATATACTTAATTTGTAAAAATAACTGAAGGGAGAGATTAGCTTGAAAATTACACAAGTAGAAGTTACAAAAAAATCAAAGGAAGGATCAAGAATCAGAGGTTTTGCTAGAGTTTATATAGACGATTGTTTTGTTGTAAACGATATCAGAATTATCGAAGGCGATGAAAAATTATTTATTGCTATGCCTAGTAGAAAGGTTGAGTCTGAGGATGGAGAAGTTAAATACAAAGATATTTGTCATCCACTTAATCAAGAGACTAGAGATATGTTTGAAGATGCTATCATTGCTAAGTATAATGAAGCAGAATAAGAAGATTAATTCTTCTTTTTTTTTCTTTTTTTTGATATAATTTACATAATGGAGGAAGTTAAAATGAGTTTTAGTAATTGTTTTATGTTGTTTATTATATATTCTTTTTTAGGATGGATAATGGAGGTTTTGTGGACTTTTTTGCACACTGGTAAGTTTGTTAATAGAGGTTTTTTGATTGGACCATATTGTCCTATTTATGGATTGGGTTGTTTACTTTTGATAGTTTTTTTGGATAGGTTTAAGGAAAATATTTTTGTTTTATTTTTAATGTCTATTATTATTTGTTCGGCTTTGGAGTATTTTGCAAGTTTTATTATGGAGAAACTTTTTAATGCTAGATGGTGGGATTATACACATTATAAGTTTAATTTGAATGGTAGAATTTGTGTTGAGACGATGGTTCCTTTTGGTTTTCTAGGTGTTTTGGTTGTTAGGGTAATTAATCCTGTTTTGTTTAGTTTTAGTAGCGTTAATAACATTGTTTTTTACATTGTTTTTGCTTTATTTGTTATAGATATTTTAGTTTCTTTGTGTATTATTGATAATATTAAGAGTACGGTTTGGCGAATTAATTGTGATAATACGGAAGAGATTTCTAAGAAGGTTAAGGATGTTTTACTTAGCAAGTCGTTTTTGCACAAGCGTTTGATTAAGGCTTTTCCTACTTTTAGGGAGTCCCTTGTTAAATTAAAGGAATTTGTTACTAAATAGTTTGTTTTTTATTTTATTTTGTTTTTAGTTATGTTATACTCATATTAGAGGATGGTATTATGAAATTGTTATTTTTGATATTTTATTTTTTGTATGTTATTTTGCGTAGTAAGAAGAGTTTTCAGATGTTACAACAGAATTTTTATAATAATTCTAATAGGTATGTTAAATGGATTTTTAAGAATAGTAAAAGATCGTTTTTAACTGTTGATTGGTTGTTTTTGATTATTATTGCGATTGGTTTCTTTGGTTTTGATATTGGGTTATTAATGGCAATTTTTTATTTTGTTATGTTTATCTATTATTATGATTATTTGAAGTTTGAACAAGTAAAGATTAAGTTGAAGTTTACTAAAAGAGTTATGAGAATGTGTGTTACTTTATTTATTTTTTATGTTATTCTCACTGTTTTAAATATTCGTGGTAATTATATTTATTTTTTATTTGGTGTTTTGGCTAGTTTAAATAGTTTTATTATTTATTTGGTTAATATTATTAATAGACCTGTTGAAAAGTGTGTTTATTGGCATTTTTATAATATGACTTGTAAAAAGTTAAGAGATATGCCTAGGTTAAGTGTTATTGGGGTTACAGGTAGTTATGGTAAGACTAGTAGTAAGAATATTTTGGCGGATATTTTAAATGTCAAGTATGATACAATGCCCACTCCTTTAAATTATAATACACCTTATGGATTGATGCTTTCGATTAATAATAAATTGGATAAGTTTGTGGAGTTTTTTATTGCTGAGATGGGGGCTTGTGAGGTTGGTCAGATTAAGGAATTGTGTGATTTTGTTCATCCTAAGTATGGTATTTTAACGCGTATTGGTGTTGCGCATTTGGAGAGTTTTAAAACGGAAGAAAATATTATTAAAACTAAGTTTGAGTTAATTGAGTCTTTGCCTAGTGATGGTATTGGTGTTCTTAATCATGATGATCCTAAACAAGTTGGTTATAAGTTGAAGAATAATTGTCGTATTGTTTGGATTGGTATTGATAGTGATTGTGATTATAGAGCTTATGATATTGATTATTCTTATAAGGGAATGCGTTTTAAGGTTAAGATTAAGGGTAGTGTTTATGAATTTTCTAGTTGTTTGATTGGGCGCGCTAATATTTATAATATTCTTGCTGGTATTGCGCTTGCTTGTGAACTTGGTATGAGTGTTAGTGATATTCAAAGAGGAGTTAAAAGTATCAGACCGATAGAACACAGATTGGAAATGAAGAAAATTGGTTCTCGTACTATTATTGATGATGCATATAACTCAAATCCTATTGGTTCTAGTATGGCTCTTGAGGCTTTGTCCTTGATGCCTGGGTTTAAGGTTGTAGTTACACCTGGCATGATTGAACTTAAGGATAAAGAGTATCAATATAATTATGAGTTTGGTCGAGAAATGAGTAAGGTTTGTGATAAGATTATTTTAGTTGGACGTAAACATACTAAGGCTATTTCTGATGCTCTTCGTGATGAGGGTTATGATGAAACTAATTTATATATTATTGATGATGTTAAAGAGGCTTTTAATATTGTAAATAGAGATTGTCCACTTGATAGTTATGTTTTGCTTGAGAATGATTTGCCTGATATTTTTAATGAGTAGGAGGTTTTTATGATTGATTTAGTTACTGATTCGAGAAAGGTTAAGGCGGGTGATACTTTCATTGCTTTACGTGGTATTGACAATGATGGACATAAGTATATTAATGACGCTATTTTAAATGGTGCGAAGAGGATTATATGTGAAGAAGGTAGTTATGATGTTGATACTTTAATTGTTCCTGATACGACAAAGTATTTGAATGAGTATGTTTATCGTAATTATTATGATAAAATCAAGGGTATTAAGTTGATTGGTGTTACTGGTACTAGTGGTAAGACAACTACTTGCTTTTTAGTTTACACGATGCTTAAGAAGTTAGGCTGTAAAGTTGCTTATATTGGGACGATTGGTTTTTATATGGATTCTTTTGTTCGTGATTTACCTAATACGACACCTCTTATTAATGAACTTTATGATTGTTTGCTTGAATGTAGTGATAATGGTATTGATTATGTGGTAATGGAGGTTTCTAGTCATGCTCTTGATCTTAATAGGGTTTATGGGTTAGAGTTTGATGCTTGTGGTTTTACTAATATCAGTCAGGATCATTTGGATTATCATAAAACGATGGATGATTATGCTAGGGCTAAGGTTAAGTTATTTAATATGTTAAGGGGTAATAAGACTTGTATTATTAATATTGATGATAGTTATAGTAATTTATTTATGTTGAGTGGTAATAATAATATTACGATTAGTGAGAATAAGGGTGATGTTAGTATTTATGATATTAGTCTAACTAATTTAGGTATTGGTTTTAAGTTTAGTTATTTGTCTATGGATTATGATGTCACTATTGATATGGTTGGTAAGTATAATGTTTATAATTATGTAATGGCTTTAATGCTTGTTAATAGTTTTGGATTCAGTATTTCTGATATTATTGGATTAAAGGGTATTTGTGCGCCCAGGGGACGTATGGAAATGGTTAAGTATAAAACTAATAGTATTTTTGTTGATTATGCGCATAAGCCTGATGCGGTTAAGAAGGTGCTTGAGAGTACGCTTGAGTTTTGCAAGGGACGTATTATTACTATTATAGGTTGTGGTGGTAATAGAGATAGAAAAAAAAGACCGATTATGGGTAATATTGCTAGTAGCAACAGTGATTATGTTATATTTACTAATGATAATCCCCGTTTTGAGGATCCTAATGATATTATGAGGGATATTTTAGAGGGTGTTACTCGTGATAATTATGAGGTTATTTTGGATCGTAAGGAGGCAATCAAAAAAGGTGTTTCTATGCTTTGTGATAATGATGTTTTGCTTATTTTAGGTAAGGGTCATGAGGATTATCAGATTGTTAATGGTGTTAAGTATCATTTGGATGATATGGAGTGTGTTATGGACGCTATTAAATAGTTGTTTTTAAAGTTACTATTTTCGTAGTAATTTTTTTTTAGTGTTGTTGAAATAGTTGTTTAATTATAGTATAATTTTTGTGTAGAAGGTAGGTAATTTTATGTGCGGAATAGTTGGTTTTGTTAGTAAGAATAAGGATAAAGAAGATGACTTATCTTTGATGTTAAATAGGATTGTTCATCGAGGACCTGATGCTTGTGGAAAGTATATTGATGATGATATTGCGCTTGGTCATAGGCGACTTTCTATTATTGATTTGTCTAGTGGTGATCAACCTATTTTTAATGAGAATAATAGTTTGGTTATTATTTTTAATGGTGAAATTTATAATTATAAAGAGTTGAGGGAGGATTTGGTTTCAAAGGATCATGTTTTTAAAACTAGTAGTGATACGGAAGTTTTGCTTCATGGATATGAGGAATATGGTGATGGTATTCTTGATAAGTTACGTGGCATGTTTGCTTTTGTGATTTGGGATATTAAGAATAAGGAGTTGTTTGGAGCACGTGATCATTTTGGTATTAAGCCATTTTATTATTACAAGCGTGATGGTGTTTTTATGTTTGCTTCGGAGATTAAGGCTTTTTTGGATCATAGTGATTTTAAAAAGGAGTTGAATCGCGATGTTATTCCTGAGTATTTGAGGTTTAATTATTCGCCTGGTTGTGAGACTTTTTTTAAGGATGTTTATAAGTTGGAGCCTGGACATTTTTTTAGGTATAAGAATGGTAAGTTGTCTATTAAGAGATATTTTAAGGTTTCTTTTGAGGCTAGTGATGTTGCTTTTGATGATTTGGTTAGTTCGATTAGTGAGTCTATTAAGGATAGTGTTAAGCACCATATGATTAGTGATGTTCCAGTTGGTTCTTTTTTAAGTAGTGGAATTGATTCATCTTATTTGGTTTCTTTGGCTAGACCTGATAAGACTTATACGGTTGGTTATGATATTCCTAAGTATGATGAGATTGGTTATGCTAAGGATTTGACTGATAAGTTGGGTATTAATAACATTAGTAAAAAGATTACTAAGGATGAGTATTTTGAGGTTATTCCGCGTATTATGTATCATTTGGATGAGCCTCTTGCTGATCCTGCGGCTGTTGCTTTGTATTTTGTTGCTAAACTTGCGAGTCGTGATGTTAAGGTTGTTTTGTCTGGTGAGGGTGCGGATGAGTTGTTTGGTGGCTATAATTATTACAGACAGGATATTGATTGTGCTAAGTATAGAAAGATTCCTTTTTGGATAAGAAGGATTATTGGTAAGATTGCTGGTGTTTTACCTGAGAGACGTGGTATTAATTTTTTGGTTAGAAATGGACAAACTTTGGAGGAAGGATATATTGGTGTTACGAAGATTTTTAGTGAGAGGGAGACTCGTAAGTTGATTAAATATCCTAATAAGGCTAGAAGGAATATGGAGATTACGGCTGATGTTTATAGTGATAATAAGAATTGTTCTAATATTTCTAAGATGCAGGCGATTGACATTAATTTTTGGCTTGCTAGGGATATTTTTTTGAAGGCTGATAAGATGACGATGGCTAATTCGATTGAGGGTCGTGTTCCTTTTTCGGATATTGAGGTTTTTAAGTTGGCTCGTACAATTCCTGATAAGTATAAGGTTACTAAGGATAATACTAAGGTTGCTTTAAGGAGTGCTGCTAAATTGGATATTCCTAATGAGTCTTATAGTAAGAAGAAGCTTGGTTTTCCTGTTCCTTTAAGGGAATGGTTGAAGGATAGTGATGTTTATGATAGTGTCAAGGAGATGTTTAATAGTCCTATAAGTTTGGAGTTGTTTGATAATAAGATTCTTAATAGGTTATTGGATGATCATAGAAATAATAAGCGTGATAATTATAAAAAGATTTGGTGTGTTTATTGTTTTTTGGTGTGGTATGATGAGTTTTTTATTAAAAATTAGAGTTTGTTTATTCTAATTTTTTTTGTATTTTTTTTTGTTTTTTTTCATATAATGATATGTATTGGAGGTTTATATGGAACATGATTTTGAAAAGTGTAATTCGTGTATTGTTTTTGATGGAAATACGTTTAAGTATGGAAGTTTAGTTGATGTTTTGAATAGACAGAGGGATTATATTGAAGCGGGTTTAATTCCTGATGTTAATAATGATTTGTTTGTTAGAGAGGGTTATGGTGCGCTTTGTTTTTTTTGTGGTGATTGTTCTTCACTGACTGAGGTTATTCGTGAGGCAAGTATCTTTAATAATTTTTATAATTTTTTTGATAAGTTGAATGATGGTTATAAGTTTGTAATAGGGCCTGGTATTAGAGTTAAGAAAAATTTTGTTGGTTATAAATTGAGTGCTGGGTATGCTGTTTATTGTTCTAATTATTTGGAAATATTGAATAGGAGTAAACAATTATAGTATATTGTTTTTGTTTTTTTCATATAGTTTAGTGGGAGGATATATGGATAATGATATTATGAGTAGTCACAGTATTTCTGTTACTGAAAGAAAAAATATTAGTATTACAGGTGTAAAGAAGATTGATAGTTTTGATAATGAGGAGTTTTTAATGGATACTGTTATGGGATATGTCATTATCAAGGGTGAGGATTTGGAGATTGTTAAGTTGGATACTTTTCAGGGAAATGTGTCAATAAAGGGTAAAATAAATAGTTTTGTTTATACGGATAATGGCGTTAAAAAGAAAGATGAAGGGTTTTTTGGTAAATTGTTTAAGTAATGGATATTATTGTTCAGATTAAAACTATTATTGTATCCTTTTTGTTTGGTATTTTTTTTTCAATTGTTCTTGGATTTAATTATAAGTTTATTATTGGTGGTAGGAAAGTTTTGGGCATAATTTTGACGTTTATGTTTGTTATTGTTAATGTTTTGCTTTATTTTATTATTATGAGAAGAATTAATTATGGTATTTTTCATCAGTATGAAATTTTGTCTATTATTCTGGGTTTTTTTTGTGAGAATTTGGCTCATCGCTTTATTTACAAATGTTTTAAAAAATGATATACTTTTGTTAGTAAAGTAGGTGAGTTTTGTGGCTCGTAAACGTAAGAATAAGGTTTCTAAGAGAAGGTTGACTTTTTTTGGACCGGTGTGTTTGTTTATTATTGGGTATTTTGTTTTTAATTTGGTTTATTATGTTCATCGTATTTTAGTTTTGGAGACGTCTAAGACAGATTTGGAACAGCAACTTGTTTTATTACAGGATAAGGAGAAGAGTTTAACTAGTGATATTCAAAAGTTGAAGGATCCTGAGTATATTGCTAGGTTTGCTAGAGAAAATTATATGTATTCCAAGGATGGAGAGTATATTATAAAGATTGATGATGATGGTGATTCTTTAGAGGTTTCTGATAAGTCATTTGATTATGGATATTTGATTGTAATCTGTTTTGTTTGTTTGTTTATTTTGATTATATATATAATTAAAAAAAATAGGAAAAAATTGAATCGATAATTTTTTTAGAAATAGGTACTTGATTAAAAGTATCTTTTTTGATATATTATTAATGTAGAATTATAGCAAAGATAAAATTACTGCAAGCGCTATAGTTCTATA
>CANRPB010000047.1 GCA_947632415.1 uncultured Bacilli bacterium | reverse complement strand
AGAACCCAACTATAGATGATATAGCGGAAGAAGCGGATCATAATACTTTCTTAATGACTAATGACGCTATTGGAGAAGGTATTGTTATTCGTCGTGCGGGCTATCTAAATAAATATGGGCGTTATGAGATTGGTAAGTATGTACGTCCGCAATATCGTCAAGAAAAATCCAAAAGCAAGAAGGTAATTCCAACAGGAGATACAGAAAAAGAAATTGTGAAGTATCTTGTGACAGATGAAGAGTGTGGCAAAGCTATTGCAAAAATTGAGACTTCATTAAATGAAACTTTTAGTGCAAAGAACAATAAGCATATTGGGATGTTTCTTCAAATGGTATGGAAAGATGCAGTTCTAGATGAAATTGCAACTATCTGCAAGAAATGGAAGAATCCTACTATTAATTTTGCTTCTCTTCAACGAGAAGTATTTGCGGCAGGTCGTATGTATTTAGGATTGTAATATGCGAATAAATAAAGTTATAATGTGTACATCTGTTGATTTATACTCATATCTATGTGCAAAAGAAAACAAATATATAAATTCTCGTGTAGTGTATCATAAACAATATGAAGCGTTTATTTGCAAAGTAAATAAAAAGTTACAAAAAATAGAGTATCAATTAATAGTCGTTCCTAGTTATTTCCCACCTGAACTGATAAAATGTGGTAATTTTGTTTGTGCAACAGAGTACATTTACCGTAATAAAGAAAAATATATTGACAACTTTTTAAAACAATGGGATAATAAAAAAATAAAGAAAATTTTTCGTAAAACAAAGAAAAGGCTGGTCGAGATCTGTGATGCAGAAAATGAATAGAAATATCAAAGATAAAAATGGTTATTTTATTTGGTTGTATGATCTCGTAAAAAATAAAAAAGGTAAAATTTTTACTGTTGTAGGTTTTAGTAGAACAGATAAACCTTGGTTAGAAGATGAATATGGATATTTATATTATGGCATTCCATCAAAAGATTTAACCATCTTATTTTAGAACTGTTTTTTGTAAATTATAAAATATATTTAAAAATTAAAATTAATATTTGATAAGATTTAGATGAAAAGGTAGGAGATAATAATGCTATTTGCTACGGGAGATATACATGGATACCCGTATGACCGAGAGTGGCCGAAGGATGAAGAAGTTAAGGGCGTTATTATTGCTGGTGATTTTGGAATTCCTTTTGGTCTTTTAAGTCCAAATCATGGTATTGAGCAAATTGAGAGTGAGCTTGAACGAGCTGTTTATCTTAACGGGTTAGGGTATCCTATTTATGCATTATGCGGGAACCATGATGACCGAGATGCTTATGGCGCTATGGAGAGTATTTATGTAGGGACTTATCCTATGCGACGTTTAGCTATGTACGGAGAAGAATTTGAAAATATCTATATTGTTGATCGTCCTTGGTATGGAACTATTGATGGACTTAAACTTCTTTTGATTCCTGGCGCGGCATGTCATGATTTGTTTTATCCACCGATGGATCCTTCTGACCCTGATAGTGTAGAGAAAACATATGAACTTATGTATCGTGGATGTTTTACTCGTACTAAACATCGTAGTTGGTGGGAAGATGAAGATGTTGATGAAGAACTTGTAAATGGCATTCTTACACATGTTACTGAAGTAGATGGCATTATTACTCATGATGCGCCTACTCATATTGCAACAGTTTATAATAGAGAATATATGGGTCTTATTGAGAATCCTACTAAAGGAGAAAAAGTTCTTGAAGACGTATATAATAAAGTAAATTTTAAATGGTGGATTCATGGACATTTTCATCATAATTGGATTGATGAAAATATAAATGATCGAATTATAGCTTGTACATACTATCATTTTATTAAATTAACTAATGATAAATTGAATCTTCCTAATTGGTGAAAGGAATAATCGTGATTGCAATGTCTTATGAACCAACAGTAGAGTTAGATTCACATCAAAAATATGTTCTTACACATTGGCTTAATAGCGAATATATATCTCATGAAACAAAAGCTACTGTTATGTCTGTATTAAGACTATTGAATATTGAAGTTGCTTATGATTGGGTAGGACATCGTGGAGAATATTTCTTTCCAACAGTAGAAGATAAAATGATTCAAGAAGATTGGCTTTTTCAATGTATGGATTAGGGGGATGCGGGATGCCGCAATATTTAATATATGGTAAAAAGACAAAGCCTTTATGGCATGATAAGAAACGCAGATGGGTTGATTCAGATAAAACTTTTAAAGCAATTAATGAATATGGCGTGCGAGTAAATAAATTATCTGATGCTTTTTCATTTGCTAGTAGAGAAGATGCGCAAGAATTTTTAAATGCCCATAAGCCAAAAGATGGCGTAATATTTGAGATTAGAAAGGTTAGATCCTAATAGAATGTGATTGCTATGCGGAATTATGATCCTTTTATGTTTTCATATTTACATATGGACAAACCTACTTTTAGAGCAATTTATATCGGCCCTACTAGAAAATATGGGAATTTTTTCTTAAAAAGTGGTAAGTATAAAATTAAACCATTAGGTTATTTTGGTAAAAAAGATAAAGTAGATCTTTTAATAGATGATAGTATTCGTTTAGAGTTTAAAACAGAAGATATATTCTCATTTTTCCGAAAAGATAATGGAATTGAAGTTACAGAATTTGAAGTAGAAGATATATTACCTAGTTAGGAGAAATAAATGTTAATTGGAAAGAAGACAGTTTGGGAATTTGAATGTGATAAGTGCGGTTCTACTGAAATGGAAGAGGATGAGAAAATTTACACATATACTCTTCCTCTTGGAGCTACTGATTCAAAGCAATATCATTTTTGTGAAGAATGCGGGCAAGCATTTGAAGAAGAGTTTAAAGATCGAATTGTTGCTCTTAATGAGGAAATTACAGATTTTATTAAAGATGGAGCAATTAAATATCGTTTAACAGAAAAAGGGTATGATTATCTTCGTTCTCTAGGCAATAGGGGAGAATGTCTCTGCGTCTAAATCTTTATGTTTAGCAATTCTTACTTTTATAAGAGGAGCTGTATAAATATTTTGATGTAGCCATTCTAGCAATTCATTAAGCTTTGCAGTTTTTTGTGCAGTTGTGAAATTTTCATTTCGTATATAAAAAGGATAATCTTCATACATCCTGTATATATATTCATCATGAATTTCTTGTGAGACCTTACGGGCACATCCTATACTTTTTGGGTCGTGCCCAAAATATCTTTTCCCAAAACCGCATGGCGTTAAATTATCACAGTCTGCACAATTTAATTGTATAATAGCTTCATTTTCTTTTAACATTTTTTAACCTCCTTTAATTATTATATCAAATTAAATTAGATTGAGAATTATTTGACAATAAAAAATTTTTAAGATATAATAATTATATTGAGTGATGGTAAGAAAGTTACTTCATAAAATAAATCAGTTAACTAAGAACTGTAAAAATTCAAAAACTTTCTTAAATATATCCTCGATGTTTTTCCTTTCTCGAATAAGCGTGATGGAAAGAAAGTTACTTCATATAATTTTTGGAACATATATTTAAACTTTCTTTAATATATCCGCTTATATATAAAATTCTCATGTGATGTTTCCGTGTTAATAAAAGGAGATTTAATGGCAAGATTTAATTCTGTCACGCAACCAAAAACAGTTTCTTCTTATGAAGGAGCAACTCTTTATGAAAAGGATACTCTTGAAGAGTTCCTTAATTTTTTATTTTCTTCATATCTTACAGATCAATTTTATGAGACGAAAGAAGAACAGTTAGATCGTTTCTTAAGACTTACTCATAAAGTAGAAAGAGAATATGGTCCAGAATTTATAGCTAAGGCAGCTTATTTTGCTCGCAATGAATTAGGTATGCGCAGTATATCTACTCTTCTTGCGGCTGATCTTAATAGTTCCAACGGCTTCCAAAAGGAAACAACTAAACGTAAATTTTTTGCAGAATTTCCGCATAGACCAGATGACGTCGCGGAATTATTTGCGGCTATTGATATGCTTAAGAATAAGCGTAGCCATGCGACAGTTCGTGGATGTGGGGATTATATTAGTAGCCTCAATGGTTATCAATTAGCTAAGTATAAACTAATTGGCCACGAATACAATATTTATGATCTTATTCGTATTACTCATGCGCATTCTGCGGCGATTGATAAAATTTATGAGACTGGTTCTTTTGAAGATATTGACACATGGGAACGTAAGATTAGTATGGCTTCTTCTGATGAAGAGCGAGACAATGAATGGATTAGGCTTGTTGAAGATCATTCTTTAGGTCTCCTTGCGTTATTGCGCAACCTCCGCAATATTTTGTCTGCACTTTCTTCTTATGAAGAGAATCTTAGCTCTTGGATTATGGATAATCTTTATCCACAACTTACTAATGAACAGGCTATTCGTAAGTCATTAGTATTTCCATATCAAATATATGCAGCTTATGCAGCAATTCGAGATGAAATACCTCCTGCATTATTAGATGCTCTTTGTAGAGCGTTTGAAATTTCGATTCAGAATATGCCTGAGATGGAGGGTAAATCCGCATTTTTCTTAGATGTATCAGGATCAATGAATGATACAATTTCTCCTAAAAGTAATATTACTTTAAAGGAAGTAGGAGCTGTGTATGCAGCTGCTATGATGATTAAGAATCCTAATAATATATTTATTAAATTTGGAACGTATGCTAAACAATGTAATTATCAACGATCAATAATTACTTTAAATCCATTTAGTATTATTGATAAGATGATTAATACTGAAAATTGTGGTTGTGGGACTTCAGTTTCTTCTGCTTTTACAGAGTTAAACGAATCTGTATCTCGTATCTTTTTAATTAGCGATCAACAAACTATGGGAGATAATTGGTATACAACTCCGGCTATAGATAATTATAATAAATATTGTTCAATATATGGCGATGCACATATATATAGTTTTGATTTAGGAAATTATCATGGGCAATATGCTAATCCGCATAATCCTTATGTTCATTTAATTACTGGATTGAATGACAAAATTTTTAAAATTCTTCCTTATTTAGAGAAAAATCGGGATGTATTAGTAAATCTTATTAATCTTTCTTTCTCTTGTTAAAGCACGAATTATCGTGCTTTTTTTATATCTTGACTAATTCTTTTCTTTATGGTATAATATTATGTATAGAGGAAGGAGAAAGATGTTTAATCAAATGTTTCCGCCTAAATTATTCCCACCTAATGCGGGAATGTTTTCAATGATTGAAAATGATTTAGCTATGCGTACTGAATCAATGATAGAGAGATTACAAAAAGAATATAATGGTAAAGTAACCTTCGATCAAATGAATAGTTTTTTAAATGAATATGGTATAGATTATTGGATGTTACCGCAATATAGTAAAGATAGAATTGATGAAGAGATAGATATTATAGATAGATAAATAATTGAGGTTGTTATGTCACCTATTGAATTGCTTTCAGAAGAAGAAAAAGAAAATTTAAAAACATATATAGAATATTGCTCTGGAGTAGACATGAAAATTTCTATAGATGATTTTTTAAAAGATTGGAGTAAAGCAAAAAGGACTTTATGTAAAGCTCTTGGTAATAAATTAAGAGTTGAAATTCCTGTTGAGGAAGATACCTTTCAAAATAATGATTATTTATTTAGAAACAATTTACAAGGAATCTATCATTATACTCCTTTTTTAATGGGAGATTATAATGATTTTAAAAATTCTTCTAGAGCTGTAGGATTTTGTCGTTGCGTCAGTAATACTTTTATTGAATTATTAATTCAATATTTGTGTAAAGAATTAGATTATTCTACTGTTTTTTCTATCTGGAATTTATTTCAATATTCTATTATATTTAGTCAAAAAGCAAATCGTGAATTTAAATTTAAATTACATGGACATAAAATAGTTGTTCAAAATGGTTCTAAACCTATGCGGGTTATAGGTAAAATTGTAGCTATTATATCTGCTGAACATCCATATGATATTACTGCCCAAAATTTAGAAAGACATTTTGACCTTTTTCGTAATGCAATTTCTGATTTGCATACTCGTGATACTCGTTTAAGAAGTATCACTATTAGTATTCATCCATTAGATATATTAACAGCTAGTCAGAACAATTCTAATTGGACTAGTTGTTTTAATTTTTTAGACGGAGGATATAGAGCAAGTGTTCTTGAATTATTAAACAGTAATTGTGCGGCGATTGTATATGCTAAAGATGAAAAACCAATGAGTATTGCTGGCGTTAAGTTCGATAGTAAATGTTGGCGTGCCTTTATGTATGTTAATAAAAATATCACTATTATAAGCCGCAATTATCCTCATTATCTTAAAGACGTGAGCCGTTTTGCTTTGTCTTCTATGGAGAAACTTTTATGGGAAAATCTTCATTGGAAATATCAATATCGCAATGAGCTTTTTAAAGATATGCGATATAATATATATAAAAGGACAAAAACAGATTCACATGTAATTAGCTTTTTTATTAATGAATATCAATATAATGATTTTAGCTCTTGTATTAATGAAGAATATTGGTGTTCTCGTAATTACGTAGATAAAAAAAATCTTCGTATTACGATGGGTGGAAAAGCTAAATGTGTTTGTTGCGGGAAACCTCTTGAGGACGTTGATGCTGATATGATACTTTGCTATCATTGTGCGGATTTTCATCCATGTGAATGTTGTGATGGCTTTTACCCACATGAAGAAATAGAATGTGTTTATTTTGGTCTAAATGATTATAGAGATATATGCTCTAATTGCATAACAGATCTATATTTTAATCCTGAGAATGGAGAGGCTTCTTTCTATGAAACAGAAAAATATTCTCTTGATTATTGGGCTGCAAAATCAAGAGGATTAATAGACAATTAATGAAAAGGAGTAATATGATTTTAAGTGTTCCTTTTAAGTTAAATAATGATGAATATACTAATATAGCAGGTGAATTACAAATTAACTTTAATGATTCCCGCAATTCTTTTGAAAAATTAATTGATTTTGCAGAAGCTTATCAGAATCATAGATTAGTTATTACATTTACCAATCACGTTGATGTTAGTATCTTACGAACTCTTCGCAAGATACATCCGCATATTTATTGTAAGTTAACTAGAGCACAATTAAGAGAATGTATTACAGATTTATATGAAGCACAAGTATCATTTTTTGTAGATGAAGTGGTTAATGACATAATATTATTTCAAAATCTTCTTGCTCTTGGAGTGTGTGCCATATATCCAGGAGGAGATTTAATTTATAGATTGCCTGAGATACAACAATGGGTAGAAACTAGAATAGTATTAAATCATGTGACTAATAATGATATTGAAGCTAATCCTGAAAAATCAATGTTTTTTAGTCCACAAGCATTCAATGTGTATAAAAAGTATATGGATGTAGTGGAATTTGATTGCGGAACTCCTTATAATTGGGATCATTTTGGAGTATATTATAGAGCATGGTTTGAAAACCAGCATTGGCGAGGAAATCTTCAAGAGATTATTCCTGAATTAGGAACTCCTATTCCTGGTAACAGTTATAATCAATCTGAATTTATTACATATAAGTTATTATGCGGCCGCAAGTGCGGATATGATATTAATTGTAAATGTCATAAATGTCAACGTTATCTTGAATTAGCATTTGTAATGGATGACAGAAATATAGGGGTGCGAGCCGCGGGCGAAAATATATAATTTTAATATTATATTTTTGATATAATATATGGCATTATTGGCGATTAGGAAAGAGATATTTTGAAAACTAAAGATGTTATTAAAATAGTAGTATTAGCTTTATGTCTTGTTATTGTTTGTGCTTTAATTGTTAGATGTAGTATTGATTACAATCAACAACAAAAAGAACAAATTAAATTAGAGCAAGAGTTATGGGGTGATATTGTAAAAGATAATCCTATTCCCCAAGAGTGGTATGAACAAGATGGTTATACGGATATTACTAAATGGTGGGAAGATATTCAAAATTTAAAAGAAGAATATGCTACTTATGCTAGTGATATTGTAGAAGAGTGGGGAAATTATCTCACAAAAGAACAACTTGTACAACTTCAAGATTATTCAGAACAATTGCGGACAGCACACAGTATTAACAGTATAAATTATATTATAGAAAGTATGGATCAAATTACTGCAGAAGCTATTAATACAAAAGCTATAGCAGATGAGACTTCTCAAAAAGAAGCAGTAGAGAATAACCCCTATATAGATTATAGTTATAGTTATTCTAATAATGAGGATAATAGTGGGTATAATACAGATTTTAAATCTGCGGGTGTCATATATCAAGATGGTTGGAGATATACTTGGTATAGTCAAAACGTTTTGCCTGGCGGAGGTTTAGATATTCCTGGACGTCATGTCGATTCTGATGGTTTCGTTAAAGATGGCGATGGTAATATTGTAGTTGCTTCAGATTCAGACGCTTATGGCAGTATAGTTAATACGCCTTTTGGTCAAGGTAAAGTTTATGATTCTGGATCTGGTGAAGGAACTCGTGATTTATATACAAATTATTAAGATATAAGGAGAGAGAATGAGTAAAGAAAAATATGGCTGTACAATGAATTATTCTTTAGTTAATGGTAAAGATGGGACTTCTGCGGGAATTCATTTTACTGATACAGATGGAGTTGATTTCTCCCATAAAGTAAAAGAAGATAATATTGAAGATTGTCTTACAAAACTTCTTACTGATCTTTGTAAAGAGTTAGAAAAAACTTATAATGATGAAGAAAAAAATTGCCAAAATAATGATAAAAACGATCAATACATTGGTACTCTTGAAAATGATTTAGATTGTGCATATGATTATATTGCACAATTAGAAGATCAAGTAGCGAAATGTAATTCACAAATTGAAAAATATCAAGATCGTATTCGTAAATTATCTAACTGTATTACTTTAAATAAAAATGCTTATGAAGAATCTTTTAGAACAATTGAAGATCTATTAAAGTAATAAAAAATATATTGACTAGCAATCATTTTTAATATATAATATATATCGTTAAAAAGCTGAAATAGTTTAATGGTAAAACAGCGGTCTTGTAAACCTCTGATCGTAGTTCGATCCCGCGTTTCAGCTCCAGTTAAATATCCCTAGCTGTAGTACAGTTTAGTGGCGTATTTAATTTGAATTTAGAGAGTTGAAAGTTTAAATCTTTTTAATTAGACCAGTATTTAGGGCTGGTGTAATTGGTAGCACAAGGGTTTTTGGTGCCCTTAGTGGAAGTTCAAGTCTTTCGCCCTAAGCCAAGAAAACCAAATAAAAATTTATATAGACAAAGAAAAAAATCTATGATATAATATAAATATCGAAAGGAGATAAGAAGAACCGACAGGTTATGAATCTCTTAGTAAGATCTCTTATATTAATAAATTATTATAATTTATTAATAAATAGGAGCAGCATATCTCTGCATAAGTAGTTGACATTAATGTTATTTTTAGACGTAAAAATAATGTGTTGATAATACTTACGAGGTTTGATCCTTCGGCTACTCGCTTGAGTGGCGGATAGGTTTCCCAAGAGCGGAGATATATAATTTAAATCAGCTTTAGAGAAAGGGATAAAATTGTATTTTATTTATAATGAATATTCCTGTATAGATGCATTAAAAGAAGCTGGTTTTGATATTGATGAAATTAAAAAGTATTTATGTCAAGATGAGATAGATGTTTTACAAAATGATTTATATGCGGCAACTGAAGATCGAGATTATTATGAAGCTTTAGTTGAAGATAAGACGTCTGAGATACTTGATATGCTTGAATTTCTTTATGAAATTAAAGATGATCTTATAAAAGGTTCTATGACTAAAATTAAATTAGTTGAAAAAATTAGAGCCTTTTTAGAAGATTTATAAAATTCCTGCGTAGCTCAACGGTAGAGCGCTGTGCTGATAACGCAGTAACGGAAGTTCAACTCTTCCCGCAGGAACCAGATATTGGTCTTTTGGCTAGTGCCTAGTAATGTTTCATAAGCATTATGCGGGTGGAGCGTAACCACCAAGACCAACCATTGATGATACAGGGGCTGGTCATATAAGGCCCTGGTCCCACCTTGGGCGGGGACATTTTCCCCGCCATTTATTGCGGGCGGCAGGTCAGAGTCTGAGGGGGCCTCATAAGCCTCATTAACGGAGTGCGACTCTCCGGCTCCGCGACCATTAAAATTATACCGCTGTGATGGAATTGGCATACATGCTGGTCTCAAAAACCAGTGGGGAAACTCATAAGGGTTCAAATCCCTTCAGCGGTACCATATACCTCCGTAGACCAA
>CANRPB010000046.1 GCA_947632415.1 uncultured Bacilli bacterium | reverse complement strand
TCTCGCGGAAGCGAGACGCAAATTTTGAAAAAATCTGATAAAAATGATTAAATTTTATTAGATTTTTTTTATATATATTTAATTTACATTTTTTTAGGTTTTCCAACAACTCAGTATAGAAAAATTACTTGAAAAAAAAGCCTATTTTTGATAAAATCATAATAGGTGGTAATATGGGACAACTAAGTAGGCTAGAACTTATAATTGATAAGGAAAAAATAAAAAAAATAAAACAATCAAACATTCTTTTAATAGGACTAGGTGGTGTAGGAGGATATGCCTTTGAAGGACTAATAAGAAGCGGGATTGAAAACATAACTATCGTCGATGGAGATAAATTTGAACTAACAAACCTAAATAGACAGCTCTTAGCGCTTCATTCGACCATTAACCAAAACAAAACCGATGTTGCCGAAAAAAGAGCCCAAGATATAAACCCAGAAGCAAAAATAAAAAAAATAACCAAAACCTTAACCAAAGAAAATATCGAAGAACTAAAACTAGAAAAATATGACTATGTCATTGATGCCTGTGATACATTAAACATAAAAAAAGAACTAATAAGAAAATGTACTAAAGACAAAATAAAATTAATCTCTTGTATGGGAACAGGAAATAAACTAAACCCATCACTTTTACAAATAACCGATATTAGAAAAACAAGTTATGACCCTATTGCCAAAATACTTAGAAAAATGGTAATATCAGAAAAAATAAAAGGAAAAATACCTGTTGTATCAAGTACCGAAAAACCAATAAAAACCAAAGACAAAGTAGGATCAACTTCCTTTGTACCAGCAACAGCAGGACTGCTCCTTGCTAGTTTTGTAATAAACGACATAGTAGGTGAATCATGAAAAAAATATACCAAATAGCCCAATGTCTAAGTGGAAATGTTCTAGGAATAGGTGTCGATGAAAAAATATCAACGATTTTAGAACAAAACCAACAAGTAAAAATCTGTAACCTTTTAAATAGTCAAACTAAAAGTAATTCACAAACTCAAATAAAGAAGAAACTAAAAAAAATAAATATAAAAAAAATAAGAAAAATATTCAAGAAAAAAAAGATTGACTATATAATATGTGAAATAAACGAAATAGAAAAATACCTAAAAACATTTGTAAAAGACAGTATCTATATCAACAAAGACATGCTCTATATCTATGGAATAAAAAACGACGAAACAAAACAAAATATAATAAAAAAATACAAAAGATACAACGTAAAAATAGAAGCACTCAAAGATGAAAAAAACTATATATTAAAAATAGATAACAAAAACTCAAAAACCAATCTTATAAAAGACACTCTATACTTGATACTAGATACAACCATTAATTTCTTAAATTTAATAAGCGATATCTTAATGAATTAAAGGAGGACATATGAAAAAAGGATTTACATTAATAGAACTATTAGGAGTTATAACATTACTAGGAGTAATAATACTAATTGTATTTCCAATCGTTTTAAAGCAAATCAATACTGCCAAAAAAGAAATAAACAATGCTAATGATGCAATAATAATAGAAGCAGCCAAAGACTATATGGCAGACAATATCAATGACTATAAAAAAATAGAAGGTAATACCTACTGTATTAATCTAGATACACTACTAAATAGTCAATACTTAAATATGAATTTAAAAAATACCGATTTAACAGATATTGATAATGCAAGAATAGTAAAAGCAACCTACACTAATAATTTTAACTATGAAATAGTAGATGAATGTACTGCTTTTCAATCAGATCAAGAACAAGGAGATGAGCCAACAAAATATAAAAATAATATAAAATTTCCTACTGGAGATGAAAACGAAACATATATAGCAGAAGTATACCTAGATCCAAAAGATTTGAACAAAGCATGTACAGAGGAAGAAGCAAAACCAAACAGTAAAACAGGAACAAAAGAAGGATGCATGAAGTGGTATGTATATAAAGATTCAGATTCAAGTAATCCTTCAAGCGGTACATATACAATGATATTAGACCATAATACAACAGCAACAGTAGAATGGGCATCAAAGAAAGATTATGGAGATAGTTCAAAAGCAGGAAATGTGGGAATAACATATTCAAGTGGAACTCCATCTGGTTCTTATGGAACAAATGGAAATAATAACAAAGGTCCACTAACAGTTTTAGCGCAATTAAAAAATGATACAGATAGTTGGTCAACTGAATTAGGGACCTCAGAAACATACCAACCATCAACCGGTGATTTCCAATGGACTATTGATTATAGTGGCTATAAAGCCCGCTTAATAACAGCCGAGGAGGTAGCAGATATAACAAAAGAAGATAGATCAAAAGGTAGTAATGCATCATCAGGTCCAGAGGCAAACTGGACATTAGGAAGTGATGATTTCATATTAGATAGAAGAACAGGCGATTGTTTTTGGAATGGTAGTTGTGATACAGACGGAGTAATAAGTAAATATTGGTGGTTGTTTAATAATTTGGGAAATGGAAATAATTATAGTTGCAAAACATATGGGTGTAAAGAAGGAGAGATTAGTGATCCTTGTGGATATTGGACGTCTTCTCCAGGAGAAATTGATATTGCTTATTCGTGGAGAGTGTTTTACTACGGCAATATGGGTTTTGACGGCGTTTTTATTAACACAATGTACGGCGTGCGTCCAGTAATAACCGTATCAAAATCTAAATTTATCCAAGAATAATAAAAACGAAATTATCATAAGAAAGGATATCTATGAAAAAAATACTATTAATAAGTATACTATTACTATTAACAGGATGTAAAAAAGAAATAATATGCAATACAACAAACAATGATGATGATATAACAATAACATATAAAATTAACTATGAAAAAAATAATATAACTAACGTAACCACTGAAAAAACATATAAATTTAATAATGAAGAAGACTTTAAAAACTTCGAATCACTAATGAAATACGAAGTAACATCAAACAATGACGAAAACATCAAAACCACATATAAAAAGAAAAACAAAACATACACACTTATTCAAAAATACAATATAAAAGAATTATCAGAAGACAAAATAAAAACAGCTGGTTTAAAAAAAGACAAACAAGAACTTATAAATACACTTACAGAAAACGGTCTAATCTGCAAGTAAATTATAAGTTTTTTTCTTTTAATTTGTTGCTTTAAACAATCAAATTCAGTATAATAATTAATGTATTAAGTAGGTGAATATATGTATCTAAAAAAAATAATCGCACAAGGTTTTAAATCATTTGCAGACAAAATAACAATAGACTTAACAAGCGACATAACCGCTATAGTTGGACCAAATGGAAGTGGAAAAAGTAACGTTGTCGATGCAATACGTTGGGTATTAGGCGAGCAATCAGTAAAATCACTAAGAGGAGAAAGCAACATGACTGATGTAATCTTTCAAGGAAGCAAATCACGCCCAGCCTCAAACGTAGCCTCAGTAACCCTAGTATTCGATAATACCGATAACTACATAAACCTAAACTTTAGTGAAATATCAATAAAAAGAAGAGTATATCGAGACGGAACCAATGAATACTACGTCAACAACGAACAATGTCGTCTAAAAGACATAACCAATATCCTTCTAGATAACGGTATGGCCAAAGAATCATTTAATATCATCTCTCAAGGTCAAATAGACGAAATAATAATGAGCAAACCAACCGAAAGAAGACTAATGATTGAAGCATCAGCAGGGGTATTAAAATACAAAAAAAGAAAAGAAGACGCCCTAAAAAAACTAGACAAAACAAACACTAATATGAATAGAGTAAACGATATAATAAACGAACTAGACCGTCAAATAGAACCCCTAAAAAAAGAAAAAGACCAAGCCCTAAAATACCTCGATATAAAAGAAGAACTAGAAAAAATTGAAATAGCGCTCATCGCCAACGATATAACTAATTTAAACTACAAATATCAAGACAAACAAGAACAAGTAAAAAAACTAAACCAAGACATACTAGACATAGGAACAACTTCAACCACTAACGAAACCAAACTCTTAGAATATAAAATGAAACTAACCAAACTCGAAGACAACATCAAAAACAATCAAACCGAACTACTAACCCTAACCGAAGAAGCCGAAAAACTAAACGGACAAAAAAAAATAATTCTTGAACGAAAAAAATACGAAGTAGACAATCAAAAACTACACGAAAATATCGTAAACTTAAAAGAAACCCAACTAAAACTAAAAAACGAAATAAACATAAACGAACTAAAAATAAACAACACCAACACCCATCTACAAGAACTAAACCAAAAAATTCAAAACAAAGAAAAAGACATAACCAAAATAAAACAAGAAAAAACCACCATTGAAACCAAACTAACAAGCATCATCAGACAAAACATGAACCTAAATCAAAAAATAATCAACCTAAAAGAAAACATTGAAAACAACAATAATTTACCAACAGCAGTAAAACACATCTTAAATAACCCAAAACTAAAAGGTATCCATAATATCGTAGGAAACTTAATAGAAGTAGAAGAAAAATACACCAAAGCCATAACCACCACCCTAGGAAATAACGCCAACAACATCGTCATCGATGACGAACAATGCGCTAAAGAAGCCATAAAATACCTAAAAGAAAACAACCTAGGACGTGCGACCTTCTATCCGATATCAATAATCAAATCAAAAACCATCAAAGAAGAAGACAAACACATCCTAAACAATCAAACAGGATACATAAATATCGCCTCCAATCTCGTAAAATATGACACTAAATACCAAAACATCATCACCAACCAACTAGGCAATATAATCGTTGTAGACAATATCGATAGCGCCAATAAAATAAGCAAACAAATCAACTACAAATACAAAATAGTAACACTAGAAGGAGAACTATTCCATATAGGAGGCGCTATAACTGGAGGTGGACAAACCAGAATAACTAATACCATATCCCTAAAATATGAATTAGAAGAAAAACTAAAAGAACAAATAAAACAAGAAAACAACATCAAAGAATTAGAAAACCAAATAAACGAACACGACCATAATCTAAAATCATTAGAAGACGAACTATACCTACTAAACAAAGACAAAATAAACACAACCGAAATACAAAACAACCAAGAAAAAACCATCACCGAATTACAAGAAAAACTTCAAGAAATAGAAAAAGATCTAATAGGAACCAACAACATACTTGAAGGAAAACTTAGCGAAGAAGAAGAACAAATCCTAAAAGAATACTATAAAAAAATAAGAAAAAAAGACGAAATCACCAGCGCAATAACAAAATTAACCAACGAAAAACACGACCTAGAAGAAGCAAAAGAACAATTCGAACACCAAGTAAAAAAAGAAAACACCATTTATAACACCAAAAGTAAAGAACTAAAAGAACTAGAAATAGAAGTAAATAGACTAGACGTAAAACTAGATACACTACTAAATACATTAACCGAAAACTACAACATGACATACGAAAAAGCAAGCACACTATATAAACTAGAATTAGACCAAGAACTTGCAAGAAACAAAGTAAACAAACTAAAAAAAGAACTAAAAGAAATAGGAAACGTTAATGTAAATGCTCCCGTTCAATATGCTGAAGTAAGCGAAAGGTACGAATTTTTAATTAATCAAAGAGAAGACCTAGTAAATGCCGAAGCAACCCTTTTAGATATCATCAAAGAAATGGACAACGTCATGATAAAAGAATTTAAAAACACCTTTTCCATTGTAAACAAAAACTTTCAAACAACATTTAAAGAACTATTTAAAGGTGGATCAGCAACCCTTAACTTAACAGAACCAGAAAACATCCTCGAAACAGGAGTAGAAATCGTTGCCTCACCACCAGGAAAAAAACTAAAAAACATCTCACTACTATCAGGAGGAGAAAAAACCCTAACCGCAATAAGCCTTCTTTTTGCGATACTAAAATCAAACAAAGTACCATTCTGTATCCTCGATGAAGTTGAAGCCGCCCTAGACGAAGTAAACGTTGACAGTTTCTGTGACTATGTAACAAACATACCAACCCAATTTATAATAATTACCCACAAAAAAAGAACCATGGAATATGCTAACACACTATACGGAATAACCATGCAAGAATCAGGAGTATCAAAACTAGTCAGTGTCAAACTAGAAGAAATAAAATAATACCACTAAAATAGTGGTATTATTTGAATAATATTTCACAAAAAATACAAAAAAAGAATATATAATCAAATGTAGGAAGTGAAAACATGAAAATATTAATAGTAGATGACGAACCACTTATAAGAGAAGTAATCAAAGAATACAGCACTCTAGAAAACTACGAAGTACTAGAAGCAAGCAATGGACTAGAAGCATTAGAACTAGTAAAAAAAGAAGAAATAGACATAATCGTACTAGACATAATGATGCCTAAACTAGACGGCTATAGTGCGCTAAAAGAAATAAAAAAAATCAAAAATATTCCCGTTATTCTTCTCTCCGCACGAGGCGAAGAATTTGACAAACTAACCGGTTTTGAACTAGGAAGCGACGACTATCTAACCAAACCATTTAGTCCTAAAGAACTAATTGCTAGAATAAAAGCCATCCTAAAAAGAACTAATAACGAAATAGACGAATACAAATACGAAGACTTAACAGTAGACTTCAAAGGCCATACAGTAAAAATCAAAGACGAAGAACTAAAAATAACCCCCAAAGAATATGAACTATTAACATACTTCATAAAAAATCCTAAAATAGCCCTCTCAAGAGAACAATTACTAAGTAAAATATGGGGTTATGACTTCTTTGGAGATGACCGCACCATCGATACCCACATAAAAATGCTTAGAAATAACCTAGGCAAATATCGAGACCTAATCGTAACTGTAAGAGGAATGGGGTACAAATTTGAAACCAAAGAGAAGTAATTTAAAATATAAAATATGGCTATACTTAATCATATTTTCCTTCAGTATTCTAATACTACTATGGCTATTTCAAGTAATATTCTTAGATACATACTATAAATGGTATAAAACCAAAGAACTAATTCGAACATCCGAAGAAGTAGTTGCCAACTCAGGCACCTATAATTACGAAGAAAAACTAGACGAAATAGCCTATAATAACGGCGTCTGTATCGAATTAGTCGAAAACAACAAACTAGTATACTTATCCAATTCCTTCAACAAAGGATGCCTAGCCAACATAAAAGACACCTATAACTATAAAACAGACTTTATCACAAGCTCCAATACCTCATCACGATACACAATCAAAAATCCTCAATACAACAACCAAACACTAATACTAGCCTTTAAAATAGGCGACAACAGACACATGTTTGTAAGCGCCTCACTAGAACCACTTGATGCCACAGTAACCATAATAAGAAGTCAACTATTCTACATAACACTACTAGTAATACTACTATCACTAATAGTCGCCTACTTTATATCAAGACTAATATCCAACCCCATTATAAAAATAAACAAAAAAGCCTCACTAATGGCCAAAGGCAAATACGACATAAAATTTGAAGAAAGCGAAATAGAAGAAATAAACGAACTAGCCAGTACCCTCAACTATGCATGTATCGAACTAAGCAAAACCGAAGACCTAAGAAGAGAACTTCTAGCTAATGTCAGCCATGATTTAAAAACACCACTAACAATGATCAAAGCATACGCAGAACTAATAAAAGACGTAACACACAAAAACAAAGAAAAAATGACCAACAATCTAAACATTATAATAGAAGAAACAGACAGACTAAACCTGCTAGTAAACGATATCCTAGAACTATCCAGTATAAAATCCAACTCTGTACCACTAAACATAGAACAATTTGACCTAAACGAACTAATAAAATCAATCATAAAAAGATACGATATTTGGGTCGAACGCGAAAAATACCAAATACAATACCAAGAAACAAAAGAAATACTAGTAAAAGCCGATAAAAAAAGACTAGAACAAGTAATGTATAATCTAATTAATAACGCCATCAACTACACAGGAGAAGATAAAACCGTTATAATAAAAGTAAAAAACGACGAAACAAAAGTAAGAATAGAAGTTATAGATACAGGAAGAGGAATAGAACAAGAAGAAATTAAATACATCTGGGATAAATACTACAAAGTTGATAAAACCCACTCAAGAGTCCAAGTAGGAACAGGAATCGGCCTCTCAATTGTAAAAAATATTCTAATACTTCATAACTTTAATTATGGCGTCGAATCCAAAATAAACCACGGAACAACATTCTATTTTGAAATACCCAAAGAAAACTAACAAAAAAATTTCAAAAAAAATGTTCACAAAACAAATATTTATGATATAATAGTTTTGGCTTTTTTAAAAAACACGGACATGGATTTTTATGCCTAGTGCCAATAGGTGGTGTAAAAGTAGAAGTGTTCGGAAGAAATAACAAAAGGAGGAATGTAAATGGCAGTTGTGTCAATGAATTATTTATTAGAAGCTGGAGTTCACTTTGGTCATCAAACCAAAAGATGGAATCCTAAAATGAAAGAATATATCTTCACTGCTCGTGACGAAATTTATATTATCGATTTACAAAAGACAGCTAAAATGATGGAGGAAGCCTACAACGAATTAAAGAAAATAGTCTCTAATGGAGGCAAAGTATTATTTGTTGGAACAAGAAAGCAAGCTCAAGAAGCCATCAAAGATGAAGCCTTAAGAAGCGATTCATTCTACATAAACGAAAGATGGTTAGGTGGAACATTAACAAACTTCAGAACCATCAGAAAAAGAGTTAAAAGATTAGAAGACATCGAAAAGATGGAAAAAGATGGAACATTTGACTTATTACCAAAAAAAGAAGTAATTAAATTAAAAAAGGAATATGACAAGCTAAATAAATTACTATGTGGTATTAGAAATATGTATAAACTACCACAAGCCTTATATATTGTTGATCCATCAAAAGAAGAAATCGCTATTAAAGAAGCAAGAACTCTTGGAATTCCTGTATTTGGAATAGTCGATACTAACTGTGATCCAGATATGGTTGATTACGTAATACCAGGAAATGATGACGCTATTAGAGCTGTAAAACTAATCACAGGAGTAATGGCTAACGCTATTGTAGAAGCCAATGGTGGTAAATTAGTAGACTATGTAAGTGATGATAAAGTTTCCAATCCAAAAGAAATCATGCAAAAAGCTGTTGATTCAGTAAAGAAAAAAGAAGACAGAATGAGAAGATATGAAGAAAACAATCGTGGTAGATTTAACAAAGGAAATAAAAAATCCTTTGAAAAAAAATCATTTGTAAAAGAGTCTAATAAAGAAAAAGTGGAAAAACCAAAAGAAGAAGTTACTGAAAAAAAAGCCGTAGTTAAAGAAGATTTAACTAAAAAAACAGTAGCAGAACTTCGTGAAATGGCAAAAGCAAAAGATATTAAAGGTTATTCTACAATGAAAAAGTCTGAACTTGTAGATGCTTTAAAATAGACCAAAAGATGATTTATTCATCTTTTTTAGATAGGAGGAATAAATATGATGTCAGATGTTAAAGAACTAAGAGAAAAAACCAATGCCGGAATGATGGATTGCAAAAAAGCTCTTGAAGCCACTAATGGTAATATGGAAGAAGCAGTTAAATGGTTAAGAGAAAAAGGTATCGCTAAAGCAGAAAAAAAATCTGATCGTATCGCTGCTGAAGGAATAGCAGCAATATTAACAAAAGGAAATGATGCTGCCATAATAGAAGTTAATTCCGAAACAGATTTTGTTGCTAAAAATAGTGAATTCCAATCATTGGTAAATGAAATATTAGAAGCCATTATTAATGGTAACGCTAAAACACTTGAAGAAGCACTAGAACTAAAAACTTCAAATGAAACAGTAAATGATTTGATTATTTCCAAAACGGCAACTATTGGCGAAAAGATCTCTTTGCGAAGATTTGCAAAATTAACAAAAAAAGATAACGAAGTATTTGGATCATATATCCATATGGGAGGTAAAATTGCCGTTCTTTCTTTAGTATCAGATGTTAATGAGGAAGTAGCAAAAGATATCTCAATGCATGCAGCTGCAATGCGCCCATTATATGTAACAAAAGATGAAGTACCAAGTGAATTAGTAGAAAAAGAAAGAGAAATTTTAAAAGAACAAGCCATTAATGAAGGAAAACCAGCTGAAATTGCTGAAAAAATGGTTGAAGGAAGAATCAGAAAATATTATGAAGAAATTTGCTTAGAAGAACAAGCATTTGTAAAAGATTCAGGAATTACTGTTGGTCAATATGCCAAAAATAATGGTGGTAAGATAGTAGCCATGGTTCGTTATGAAGTTGGCGAAGGTATTGAAAAAAAACAAGAAAACTTTGCTGAAGAAGTAGCAAAACAAATAAATGGATAAGAAGTCTTTGACTTCTTTTTTGTATTAAAAACACTAATTATAGAATTTTACTAAAATAATGAAATTAAAAATCTGATAAAAATCATTAAATTTGATATTTTATTAGATTTTTTTTGTATTTAAAGAAGGAATTTTAAAATAAAAATTGTATCATATATTATGAAGGTATATTTAATAAAAAAATATTTG
>CANRPB010000045.1 GCA_947632415.1 uncultured Bacilli bacterium | reverse complement strand
GTAACAATGATAGGAGGAGAAGTATACTCAACGGAAAAAGGAAAATGTAATGGAATAGAAGTATACTTGAATCCAACATCAGATGAAGGTAAAAGTATAAGTTGTACAAAGGAAGATTATAATAGTAATTCAGGTACAAATACAAAAAGCGGTTGTATGAAATGGTATGTATATGATGTATCAGATAATGGATATACAATGATACTAGATCATAGTACAACTGAAACAGGTGTAGCTTGGGCATCACAAGCTGATTATGATAGTGCTGAATCTAAAGCAGCCGGGTTAGGAATAACATATTCAAATGGAACAGCTTCAAACGAAGGTTATGAAAGTTGTGCAATTAATGGGAACAAGACAGGATGTAATTATAGAGGCCCATTAACAGCTCTATCAACTTTAAAAAATGATACAAAAGATTGGAATGGCATAGATGATAGAACAGATACATATACAGCAGCTACAGATTCAAGTGGCAATGGCTATACAATAGATTACAAAGGTTACAAAGCAAAATTAATAAGTGCGGAAGAAGTAGCAGCCATAGTAAGGAAGTCTGATTGGAATTCAACAGATTGGTTTTATCTAGACGGAGCATATAGTACCAGTGATACCAGTGGAAAGTGGCACACTCAAGTGGCTAATGCATCCAATCTAAGTAATTATGCATGGTTGTATAATAATCTAATAGATTGTGAAACTTATGGTTGTAGTAAAAAAACAAATACTGCCAATGCATATGCATATTGGACAAGTACGGCCCGCGACGGTGATTCTTCTCGTGCGTGGTATGTGGACGACAATGGCTCCTTGCACAATTATTATTATGTGAATGCCATCGGCCGCGGCGTCCGCCCAGTTATTACTGTTTCAAAATCTCAAATTTTTCCTTAATAATGAAACTAATAAATAAAGAAAAACACACAAGAAAAATCAAATATTAAATAGAAAAGAGACTGTAATAACAATCTCTAACTTTCTATCTTAATATTTTTTTTAATATCCATAATTACTGGTAGAATAATAGGTCTTCTGCCAGTTTTATTTATTATGTATTCAGATAATTCACTTATTATTTCTGTTTTTATTTCATTATAACTCACATGTTCTTTTATTTTATTACAAATTGCTTTTCTAACAATTTCTTCTAATTGTTTTAGTAATTCAATGTTATCGTTTACTAATACAAAACCTCTAGTTGTAATATTAGGATTACCAAGTAACATACTGTTTTTTGTATCGATATTTGCAATTACAACAACAATGCCATCACTAGCCATCATTTTTCTATCTTTCATAACAGCATTGCCAACATTACCAATTCGGTTACCATCTACATATATGTCGCCTGCTTGTATTTTTTCACCTCTAGTAATATTACCTTTATTAAGTAGTAAAACATCACCGTTTTCAAGGACAAAAGTATTTTCTCTTGGTATTCCACAAGCAACTGCTAAGTCAGCATGTGTCTTAAGCATTCTATACTCACCATGAAATGGCATAAAATATTTAGGATTTATAAGTCTTAACATAAGTTTTAATTCTTCTTGATTTCCATGTCCACTTGTGTGAATATCATTAAGTAAAGTATTAGTATAAACTTTTACACCTTTTAAATATAATTTATTAATTGTTCTTGAAACACTAATAGCATTACCTGGTATAGTTGATGAAGAAAAAATTACTAAGTCATTTTCTTTTAATTTAATTTGTTTATGTGTTCCATTAGCAATTCTAGATAGTGCTGCTAAAGGTTCACCTTGACTTCCTGTACATAGTAAACAAACTTTTTTAGAAGGTAAATTATTAGATTCTTCTGGTGATATAAAAATTTCTTTATTCTTAATATATCCATCTTGTATTGATATCTCAATATTTGTTTCCATACTTCTTCCGAAAATAGCAATTTTTCTGTCATTTCTTTTACAAGTATCAACAATATGTTTTAAACGATAAATATTAGATGCAAAGGTAGCAATAATAATTCTTCCGTGATGTTCCTTAAATATTTCTCCTAAAGCCTCGTCAACTTTCGATTCACTCATCGAAAAACCACTATTTAAAGCATTGGTACTATCACTAAGTAATAAGCTAACACCATTCGCCCCAATTCTTGCCATCTTATGAAGATTAGCCATTGGTCCAATTGGCGTTAAATCAAATTTAAAATCTCCAGTTGTAACAATAGTTCCATTTGGTGTATGAATACATATTCCATGAGAATCAGGAATAGAGTGAGTTGTCATAAAAAACTCAACTTCAATATATTTAAATTTAACTTTTGTATCTTCATTATAAGTAATTAAATTATCGTATCTAATATTTTTATCTTCAAGTTTTTTTCTAATTAATCCAACTGCTTGATTAGGAGCATATATTTTAGGTATTTCAACATTTTGTAAAAGAAAAGGTATACCACCAATATGATCCTCATGACCATGAGTTATAAATAAAGCTTTGATAAATTTTTCATTCTTTTTTAGAAATGTAAAATCTGGAATAATGTAGTCAACTCCAGGTAATTCACCTTGTGGAAACGTAATTCCAGCATCCGTAATAATAAGTTCATTATTATGCATTACACAATACATATTTTTTCCGACTTCTCCAAGTCCACCTAGTGCGAATACTTTGGTACTCTCACTTTCAAATAACTTCATATCTTCTCCTTTCTTCATTTGTAAATATATGACTAGTTAATTATACATTTTTTTTAAAATTTTGTCTACTATTTTACTTTCGAACTCATAAAAAGATATTTGATACAATGATAATATTAATACATCAAATTTAATTATAAAGTATTTATTTAATAAAAAAAAAATGTTATAATCAATATAGAATAAAAGAATAAGGGTTTCAATATATAACAATATCTTGAAAGGAGTTGGCTTATGGATATTAACTTAGATTTAATAAAACGCATTATATCAAGTGATGAATTATGCGATAAAGTTAATTCCTCATCGTATCAAGAATCGTATAAAAATCAAATATGTAAATATGTTTTACTTTTAGTAGAAAATATAGATAATAATGCGGGAAATATTACTTTTATTAATAGATATTTAAGAAAATTTGTTATAGAATCAAATCTATCAGATGAAGAAAAATTCTTTGATCCAGTACTATTAAGAACATATAGCTTAAATATAAAAAATGAGGAATATTTAAAAATAATAGATAATTTAAACTTTCAAGAAATAAAAGAAAAACAATTAAAAAAATATGAACAAATTGTGCTTAACAATGCAATTATAGAGAAAGAACAATTTACCCTTATGCTTAAGTTTTACTATTACATATGTTTTAATACAATACTTCCAACTAGTCATATTGACTATATAGTAACTTATTGCTTTAAAAACAATTATGAATTTGAGCCAGAATTAATGGATTATTTTTATCAAGAATTCGCAAAAAGTTTTGCTAAAAAACAAAATTTAAATATTGAAGTTGTCATAGGTGAGGAGATTTTTATGGATGACCCATACTATGATAATATTAAAAAAAATATAACTATTTTTAAAAATGACATAACTAATAAAATTGATTGTAATATTTTAGCAAGTATTTTTTATCAAATAACATATCTTCATTTGGCAAGAAGTGTAAATGACCCTAATAATATTAATTATACTTTTGAACAACTTCATTTTGTAAAAGAGATAAGTTTAATCAGCATATTAGGGGAAGAGTACTTTAATAACAATTATGGAAATATAAGTTTTACGAGTAATTTAAAAAAAGAGTCATACAAAACTGTTAATAAATATTTAAAAAAATTAGGTATTGAATGTAATGTTCAATATCCCAAAGACAATATTGTTTTTGATAATAATGTAGATGAGAAAACGGACAAACCAATTTCAATCGATATATTATTTGACCAAGTAATCGATAGAGAAGGAGTAAACTTATTAAAAAGTCTTATCAAAAATTATCCAGTATTAGGTTGTGAATATAAACAAGATAAGAAAAAATCATTGTTAACACTACTAACGGATATATATAGTAATAGAAAATTGCTGGCAACATTAAATAAAGATTTAGAGTGGTATAGTACTAAAGAGCAAGATGAAATTGTTAAATCAAAAATTGAACGTCTTAACAAGAAAATATCTATTTGCTCAAGTTACATAAATGTCATGAATACAATTATTAAAAATGGCGATATGACAAGTTCGGATATTTTAAGAAGTATCAGTGATTTAATTTTATATGATACAAATAAAAAAACACTTCAAGATGATGTCTTTTCCATATTGATGGTGGTTGTTCCTAAAAAAATCGAACGATTATGTCAAAATAGAGATCCATTATATATAACTAATTTTAGAAAAAACATTATCACGTGCTATTTACAATCAATGAATACAGTAAGAAGTGAAATGGACCTAGACTACTTCATGAGACTTTACTCAACTCTTGAAAACATTAATAAAGTATTTAAAAGTAAGTTGTGATTTTAAAAAAATTATAATATAATATTAAAATCTTAAAGGAAGTGGCATATGGAATTTTACATAGGAGACATAAAAATAAAAAATAAAGTTGTCTTAGCGCCAATGGCAGGTATATCTAATCCCGCATACATGAAAATTTGTGAAGAAATGGGAGTAGGATTAGCTTTTACGGAACTAATAAGTGCAGAAGCAATCATAAGAAATAACCAAAAAACACTTGATATGTTAAAAGGAATAGAAAATATAAAAATACCTATAGGAATTCAACTTTTCGGTTCAAATGCAGATACACTCGCACTGGCTGCTAAAGTAATTACGACATTATATAAAAACGTATTTATTGATATTAACATGGGTTGTCCAGTACCTAAAGTAGCACTTAAAAGTGAATCAGGGAGTGCTTTACTAAAAAATCCAGGTAAAGTAGAAGCAATTGTAAAAAAAGTTGTAAATAATGTAAAAACACCAGTTACAGTAAAAATTAGAAGTGGTTGGGATGCTTCCAATATTAATGCCGTTGAAATAGCCCAAATTATAGAAAGAGCAGGCGCTAGTGCCATTACAATTCATCCTCGTACTAGAACACAAGGATATAGTGGACATTCTGATTGGAATATTATAAAAAAAGTTAAAGAAAACGTATCTATTCCCGTAATTGGTAATGGTGATATTTTATCTTGTTACGACGCTAAAAAAATGCTTGAAGAGACAAAATGTGATGCTGTTATGATAGGACGGGCATGTATTGGTAACCCTTGGATTATAAAAGAAACTATCCAATACCTTCAAAGTGAAACTATACCGGTTATTGTTACAACAGAAGAAAGAATCAAAATGATAAAAAAACATATTTCATATCTATTAGAAATAAAACCAGAAAAAGTTGTCGTTCTAGAAATGCGTATGCATATAGGAAAATATCTAAAAGGCGTGAATGGCGCTAATAAATTAAAAATAAATATAAATAAAATAAACAATCTAAATGATATAAATGAATTGTTAGATAAATTTTTAAAGGAGAGTAAAAATGTTTAAAAAAAGATTATTCGCATATTTCATAGATGTTTTAATTTTAAATGTAATATTATCACTTGTAAGTATGTTTATACCAACAAGTGAAAACATTATCAATCTAAATAATGAATTTAATAATATCAATAATAGTTATATCGATGGAACATTAGATATAATAACATATGTAAATAGGTATGCCAATATAAGTTACAATATGGACAAAGAGTTATTCTTAGCCAATTTACTTGGAGTAGTCATAAGTATTTGTTACTTTGTTGTATATCCACTTTACAATAAAGGACAAAGTATAGGGAAAAAAATTTTAGGACTACGAATTGTTAGTGAAGAAAACAAAATAACTGCTAATGGTTTAATATTTAGATATCTATTAATGGATGGAATAGGGACATCGATTATATCAATGTGCTTAATTTTCATTTTAAAAGACTTAAGTTATGTCATAAGTGTATCAGTTCTATCTTTTTTACAATTTGTAGTAGTAATTTCTAGTATTTTTATGGTATTATATAGGCGCGATAAGAAAAGTTTACCTGATTTAATAGCAGGAACAAAAGTAATAGAGGTGGAAAAATGAGAGAATTAACAGAACAAGAATTAGTAAGAAGAGAAAAAATAACAGAAATAAAAAAAACATGTAACCCCTATCCAGAGAAATATGAAACAAATTATTCACTAAAAGAAGCGTCACAATTAGAAGATGGAGTAACTGATGTAAGTGTTGCAGGAAGAATAGTATTCATGAGAAAAATGGGAAAATTAAGTTTCATAAAACTAAGAGATATTGAAGGTTCTCTACAAATATCAATTAAAATTGACTGTGTAGGCGAAGAAAAATACACATTCTTTAAAAACAACATTGATTTAGGCGATTTTATAGGAGTACGTGGAGAAATATTTACAACGCAAACTGGAGAAAAAACTTTGCGTGTTGACACCTACGAATTTTTAGGAAAAGCACTAATGCCTTTACCAGAAAAATTTCATGGTTTAACAGATATTGAAAGTAAATACCGAAAAAGATACGTTGATTTAATAACTAACGAAGAATCAAGAAAAATATTTCTAGGACGTAGTAAATACTATTTATTTTTAAGAAACTATTTAGGAGATAATGGCTTTTTAGAAGTTGAAACACCAATTATTCAAACAAGCGTGAGTGGTGCATCAGCTAAACCATTTTTTACACATTATAACGCTCTTGACTTAGATTGCAATTTAAGAATTGCTCCAGAATGTTATTTAAAAGAATGTATTGCTGGTGGTTTTAATAAAGTTTATGAAGTCGCAAAATGTTTTCGAAATGAAGGAATGGATCCTCAACATAATCCGGAATTTACACAAATAGAATGGTATTGTGCCTATTGGAATTTTGAAGATAATATTACCTTTTTTGAAAAATTTTTAAGAGATTCAATTGAATTTTTAACAGGAAAAACCACTATTTCTTATCAAGGACATGAACTAGATTTTTCAAAACCATTTGAAAGAATTAATTATATTGAAAAATTAACAGAAATACTAGGATTTGAATTCTTAAAAGAAACAGACGTTGATAAATATAAAAAAAAGGTAGTAGATAAAGGATTTTTTTCCTTAAAAGATATGGAAGAATACAAGTCATTAGCCCAACTAACTGATTTCTTATATAAAAAATTATTAAGGGCCAATATTATTGGACCAGTTGTTATGTATAACTATCCAGCTATACTAAAGCCTTTAGCAAGAAGAAATGATGAAGATCCTAATACAGTTGATTGTTTCCAAGTTGTTGTCTGTGGAAGTGAAATATGTAATGCCTACTCAGAACTTGTGAATCCAGAACAACAGAGAACATCATTTGAGAATCAATTAAAAGCCAAAGAACAAGGTGACGATGAAACTATGGATATGGATGAAGATTATTTAAGTGCTATGGAACAAGGAATGCCACCAATATCTGGACTAGGTGTTGGTATAGATAGACTCATTATGCTTGCCTATGATTGTCAATCATTAAGAGATGTAATACTATTTCCAACAATGAAACCACTAAATTAATATATAATATAGAAATTGTACTGAAAACATAACAAAAAATAAGACTTAGTTTATAAACTGAGTTTTTTTTTCTAAAAAAAGAAGGAATTTGAAAATTTTTGTCGAATAATTATAATAGGGGGTGAAAATATTACACAGTACGATTTAATTAAAGAATTAAAAAAGCAAGAATTTCTATTATCATTGGAAAAAAAACCATCAAAATTAATCGAAATAATTGCGACTACATTATTCCTAGAAAAAAAATATGTGAAGGAAAATATGAAACCAGCAAATACACAATTAGCCGATATTAACCATTTAATCGTAGAATTACAAGAAAAAAATATAATAATAAAGACATCAGTCTTTAACCAAAAATTAAAACATTTAAAGAAAACAAGTAAATACTATCAAAACGATAATGGTAATATAATCATCGACCTTGAACAAATATTTGAGGATTCCTATACACTTATCGAAAAAAAATATATCGGAAAAATACAAGAAAGTATAAAAGAAAAAAAACTAAACGAACATGATATATTAAATATTTTAATAATAGGTATAATAAATAATATAAACAAACTAAACAAACTATAGATATAATAAAAACGTTATATCTTTTTTTGTACTAAATTGTTGATTAAAAAATAATATTCATCTTCAATATAAGAATATAATAATAATAGGAGATGATAAAATGTTTGGAAACTTTACAGAAGAAGCACGACAAATCATAGTACACGCCAAAAAAGAAATGTACGAATTAAAACATCCTTATGTAGGAAGTGAGCACTTGTTATTAGCGATATTAAAAGAAAAAAATGCTGTATCAGAAAAACTAAAAGAATGCAATCTAACATACGAAAAATTAAAAGAAGAAATAATCAATATAATTGGAATGGGAACAATTGAAACAGAATGGTTTTTATATACACCGCTTCTAAAAAGAATAATGGAAACAGCTATCATCGACAGTAAAGAGAATAATAATGGTGAAGTAACAGTAGAACACCTATTCACAGGCCTATTAGAAGAAGGTGAAGGGGTAGCAATCAGAATAATGATAGGAATGAATATCGATATAGATAAACTATATAATGAATTTTCATATAAATTTGTCAACAAAACTAGAAGAAGTCAAAAGTTAATTGTTGAAGAATTAGGTATAAATTTAAATGAAAAGGCCATTAATCACGAGATAGATCCTGTCATAGGAAGAGAAAAAGAAATCAAAAGACTAATAGAAATACTATGCAGAAGAACTAAAAATAATCCATTATTAATAGGCGAAGCAGGAGTAGGAAAAACAGCTATTGTCGAAGAATTAAGTAAAAGAATAGTAACTAATGATGTTCCAGTTCAATTAAAAAATAAACGTATAGTAAATTTAGATATGGCATCATTAGTTGCAGGAACGAAATATAGAGGAGAATTTGAAGACAAAGTAAAAAAAATTTTAAAAGAAGTAGAAGAAAATGACGATATTATATTATTCATAGATGAAATACATACTCTTGTTGGGGCAGGTGGGGCAGAAGGCGCAATTGACGCTTCAAATATCTTTAAACCAGCCTTAGCGCGAGGTAAAATAAGATGTATTGGCGCTACTACTATTGAGGAATATAAAAAATATATTAGAGAAGATGGAGCCTTAGAAAGAAGATTTCAAACCATAAAAGTAGAAATACCAAATAAAGAATCAGTAAAAGAAATATTAACAAAATTAAAACCAATTTATGAAAAGTATCATAATGTAAAAGTATCAAATGAAGTAATTGAATTGATTACCGATTTATCTGAAAAATATATATATGATCGAAATGAACCAGACAAATCAATCGATATCTTAGACGAAGTATGTAGTTACGTTAATCTAAAAGAAACAAAAGAATTGAAAAAATATAATCAAATGAATAAAGAACTTCAAAAGATAATCAATAACAAAAAAGATGCTATTATGAAAAATGACTTTAAAAAAGCTTCAAATTACAAAATTGAAGAAAAAAAACTTATGAATGAAATTAATAATTTAGAATTATGTTTCTACAAGGAAAAATCTACAAAAAAAGTAACTAAAGAAGATGTTGCTAAAGTCATATATGAAAAAACTAAAATACCAGTTTATGAATTATTAAGTGACAATGAAAAAATTATAAGCAGTATCGAAGAAGACTTAAGAACAAATATCATTGGTCAAGACAAAATTATAAACCAAATAATGAATATAGCTAAAAGAATAAAAATGGGATTTAAAAGTAATAACTGCTATTCGATGATGTTTTGTGGATCATCGGGAGTAGGTAAAACTAAGTTAGCAGAGGTATTTGGTAAAAACATGGTAGGAGATAATATAATAAGATTAGACATGACTGAATATATTGAATCACACAGTGTAAGTAAATTAATAGGTACATCTCCTGGTTATGTTGGCTATAATGACAACACCAATATTTTAGAAGAAATAAAAAACAAACCATATTCGGTGTTAATACTAGACGAAATAGAAAAAGCCCATCCTAATGTAATTAATCTATTTTTGCAAATACTCGATAATGGCAAAATAAAAGATGCTAAAGGTAACATAGTAAGATTTGATAATGTAATTATTATCATGACATCAAATATTGGTTTTAGTGATATAAATATTGGATTTAATAAAAATGAAGCTCGGATATTAACAAAATTAAAAGAAAACTTTAGTATTCCTTTTATAAATAGAATTGATAATATCCTAGTATTTGATAATTTATCACGTGATGTTATTGAAAAGTTAATTGATAAAAAGATAATTGATATTAAAAGAAAATATTTAAAGGAAATTGATTTTAAAATAGATAAAAAAGTATATGATGAAATCATAAAAGAATCTAATTATATCGAATTTGGAGCTCGAAAAATAGATAAAATTATCAAAGATAAAGTTGAAAACCAAATTATTGATAAAATTATCAATAAGGAAAATAATATATATATAAATGAGTTAATTCACTAAACAAGATAACATTCTTGTTTTTTTTTATTTTTTCGCTCTGTACTAGATTGTAAGGGATGAATAATGATAGTCCTCATAAACTAGTTTAAAGTCAATTCCTGAACTAT
>CANRPB010000044.1 GCA_947632415.1 uncultured Bacilli bacterium | reverse complement strand
TTTTTTGCTAATTCAGTTATGTAATATTTACTTATGGCATCTTTATAACCATATGCTGAATCTATTGCTGCTCCCTTCCTTGAATTTTCAATTATATTTAATATAATTGGTACAGTAATTACTGCAATTATTGCTAATATTACTATAATAGCCAATAACTCAATAAGTGTAAAACCTTTTTTCTTCATTAATACTACTTCCTTTCTATCTTTTTACTATTAATTACTATTAACTTTTTAACTTATTTTATAACCTCCTTTTATTATAGTACACTATCATTGTACCATAATTCTATTACATCAAATCCTTAAAGTAAAGCATTATGTTCGCAGAAGTAATATACTTCTGCGAACATTTCAAAAGTTAAAATTCCTCGTTATTACTAGGAAAACTAACAATTTTAAAATTTTTTTTAAATTTTAAATTTATTCTAAAAAAATTATTTTTAAACAAAATTTAAACCATCAAAATCACTTGTTTTTATTGACATTTTAAAGATGTATGATAAAATTAATTTAGGGTAGAGAGGTTCGCAGAAGTATATTACTTCTGCGAACATTCTTTACATTTCTTTACACTATTTAAACTATTACTTACTTACTTTATTATATCTATTGTAACTTATAAGTGAGCAATAGAAGTAATCACTCATTACACAATAAAACAGAACTTTCTTTATAATATCTTTTCTACTAATCTTTCACTAGGTAAATTTACTTGAATACTTTATATTAAAAAAATAAAACTACTTAAATATGATTCAAAAACATATATAAGAATCAATATAAAAGTAGTTTTTTACTGCAATTTTTGAATAATTAAACTAACTACTGGAGTTGCAAGCGAAGACTGAATCATAAGAGCATCAGTTGAAGGACCTTGAACATAAAAAGAACTCTTTCCTAAATTAACCAATGAAAACCATTCATTTTTATATGGCAAATTAATAATACCATGACCAACAATTAAAGAAGGAGTATTAGAAGAAGACCAAACTGAACTACCAGCATAAACAGTCGGTTCTCCCACTTTCTTAAAACCAACCGACATTATATTAGACTCCTGCATTACAGAACCAGGATTTTTAGAACACGCTTGAACAATAAAATCAATTCGAAAAATTCCCTGCTTAAGAAAAGTAATCGTCCTACTTCTTTGATCCAAATAATAACTAGAATCATTATCATTTACTAATAATGTCAAAGGCAAGTTAGACTCAGGAATAATCTCCATACCACTACTACCCACATCCTCACTCATTGTCATCGCAATTACAGTTGGTATCTGAAGAGGACCAGGTTCTCCTTGTGGACCCTGAGGACCAATAGGACCTTGAGGCCCTTCATCACCTTGTGGACCTTGAGGCCCCGTTTCACCTTGGGGACCTTGTTCCCCTCTTTCACCACGAACACCCCGTAAACCCCTTTCACCTTGCGGTCCAGGCACTCCTTGCGGACCTTGAGGGCCAATATTTCCTTGTGGTCCTTCCTCGCCCTGAAGTCCTGTAGGACCTATTTCTCCTTGAAGACCCTGAGGACCAGCAGGACCAGGTTCTCCTTGTGGACCTCTAATTACACCAACATCAGTCCACGAATCAGTCTCATTTGACCAAACATACAAATCATTTCCCACTAAATATGAATTACCAACAGAACCAACAGGATGAGAAGCAATTAACTGCTCATAATCATCAAAAGACCCTAAAATAGTCACACTAGTTCCATCCGTTCCTCTATCTCCCCTAGCACCAGTTGGACCCATAGGACCTGGTTCACCCTGTGGACCCATTGGACCCTGAAGACCATGAACACCTTGCGGACCCGTTGGACCAATCATCCCTTGAGGGCCAGGCTCACCTTGCGGACCATCATCACCCTGCGGACCAGGTTCACCCTGAGGTCCCCTAAGAAAGCCAACATCAATCCAACTTTCCACATCACTTGACCAAACATACAAAACACCATCAACCAGATAAGCAGCATTATCATTACCATGCGGATACATATCCTCCAACTCTTGCTTTGTATCAAAACTTCCCATTATTACAGTCCCAATACCCGATTTACCCTCTGGACCCGTTGGACCCGTTGGACCAAGAAAAAAACAATTTTCTAAACACCTTTGATCCTTACTTATTTTTTCCAAGGCCTTTTCATAAACATTCATAAAAACCACTCCAATTTTTTACCAATATTTAATCCAATAATTTTACAGATAAAGTCGCCTGTGCAACACTTCCTCCACTTTCAGAAGTCGTTGAAAGAAGAGCAAGAGAAAGTGTCGCTCCATCAAGTATCTTAACAATTATACTCTTAGCCAAAGTCCCAGTTACACCAGCAGGTAATTCAATAGTCGCTTGAGAACCCTCAAGAACTTGATTCCCATTCCTAACAGCAACAACAAGATTACCATCCATATTCAAAGTAGTAGAAATAGTATAATTTATCTCATAAATTCCACCCTCTATTATTGTAACAATATTATTAGATCCCGTTACATCATAATCTTCCATAGGAACATCTAATGAAACTGTAATAGGCGATTCCATCTTAGGAAACGTTTGACTAGTAGTAGAAAAAAGTCCACCATAAGCATTAAGTCCAGCAGCTGGTCCCGTCGGTCCCGTTGGCCCCGTTGGGCCTGTAGGTCCCCCTGATGGACCTGTTGGACCAGGTACACCTTGAGGTCCTGTCGGTCCCGTTGGGCCAGTTATTCCCATAGTCCCAGCACAACAACACTGTTTACACGTTTTAGAATCATGCTTTATCTTATCTAATGCACACTTATAAATATCATCATTCATTTTTATATTCCTCCTATAATAAGATATTCAAATAAAAAAGATAAGACATTATGAATAATAAAAAAAACAATTTTCACTAATTGCTTTCCATATTTTCATCAAACTTTTTTTGATGTTTTTTTATTATTAATCTTATTGATATAAATAATACCAAAGAAAAAATCATCATTATCACTCCAACAACAAAGAAAATACCCCAACCAAAATCCATTACATACTCACTAGGATTATTAGAATTATATTTTACAATTATCGTTTCCTTTAATGCCGATTTACTACCTCGGATACTAGGTGAACCCTTATAAGATACACCATCGACAACATATTCATATACACCATTGCACATTAATACATTACCTTCATACTGACAATCACTATAATCAACAAGCGTTCCTTGTGTTTCCTGCATACCCTTAGATTTGGTATTATTAGACATAATAGACGAACCACTCATTAACACAAAAACTAAACCCACTAAAAACCATGGAACCAAAACAAATATTAAAATAGCATTCCCAAAACAACCTACCTTTTTACCACTTATTTTAAATGTTGGAATATTTGAATAATCACTATTTAAAAAATTATCATAATTAACTGAATTTAACTCATTTCCACAAAAATCACATCTTATATTAGTGTTTTTATTGTAGGAACCACAATTTGGACACTTCATATTAACCTTCCTTAGTAAATAAAGCCATCTTCATCTTTATATTTTTCCATAACTTCCAAACACATCTTTCTATCCAATTGCTGTAAAGTTACCATCTTATTATTACCTTTAATAAATTCGTAAATATCATTATCACGAAACCCTATATCTTCAGCATCATTTTTAGTACACCCAAAATACACTTTTTTTATATTTGCCCAAATAATAGCCGATAAACACATAGGACAAGGTTCACATGATGTATACAATACACACTTCTCCAAATTACTAGTATGTAACTTCCTACACGCATCCCTTATCGCCACTATCTCAGCATGAGCTGTTGGATCATTTTCCTTTAAAACTTGATTATGACCAATGGCAATAACATTACCCAACTCATCCGTTATAACAGAACCAAAAGGCCCACCCTCTTTATTACTAATTCCCTCTAACGCAGCATTACGCGCTAATTCCATATACTTATTCATCTTACCACCCTTTCTAAAACAATTATATCACTTTTTATTTAACTATTAAATATTGTTATAAAAACCTTAATTGTAATATTTTTTTTAAACGCTAATATAATCTAATAGAGTTATGAGGAGGATAATATGATTAATAAAAAAAATTTATGGTTTTTAACACTATTTTGTTTGATATTGGTCCTTAGCGTATATTATGTAACAATGCCTAGTGAATTACTTATGACTACTAATAGTGATTATACAGAAGAAATACCCGTCAGTGGCGAAGAAAGTGCATCCGTTATCATCAACGAATCCAACATTTTAACCGCACTACGAATTGAATCAGAAGAACAAGTTAGTGCCGAACTAGACGAACTACAAGCAATTCTAGTTAACGCTGACGCAACAACCGAAGAAAAAAACAACGCCTATGAAAAAATAAAAGACATTAACAACAAAAGAACCCTAGAAGAAAAACTAGAAAAACAAATTCTCGAAACATATAATTTAAAATCATTCGTAAAAATTGACGGTGACCAAATTAGAGTTATAGTATCCAGCAGCGCACACGACACTACAATAGCCAATAACATAATACGCACTATCCAAAGCAATTACCAAGAAAACAAATACATTTCTGTAAAATTTCAAACCGAATAACAAAATAAAATCCCTCACTTAATTTGTTTTTTATCATAAAATATTATGAGGAACATTCACCGCCAACTAGGAAGTGAGGGAAATATGCAAAAAAGTATTCTTACCAAAAGAGAAAAAGAAGTTTTTGAATTATTAGTTCAAAATAAAATAACTTCCGAGATTGCCTCTTTATTAGATATAAGCGAAAAAACAGTGAGAAATCATATATCTAATGTAATGCAAAAACTTGGAGTTAAAGGCCGTGCTGCAGCTGTAGTAGAATTACTTAAAATTGGAGAAATTTCATTATAAAAAGTACATGATTTTGTACTTTTTTCATATCCTTTATTAGGTGATACTATGCTAAGAAAAATTTATTTTAAAAAACTTCTAATATCAATTGCAGCCTTGTTTGCCCTATTTCTAATTTATCTAATCCCAACAGATAATACCAACAAGCTTTCCAATGTTAACGAAGAATTAATCTATATTGATTCCACCATTAACAAAAATCAAATTTACCTCTTAGACAGTTATAATATGGTGAGTTTAACAAGCATTATGGTAAATAGCGATACAATTGAAGATCGCGCACTCGAACTAATCGAAACACTAGTCAATGATGGCGCCAATGAAGACAGATTACCCAACGGCTTCAAATCAACCATACCAAGTGACACCAAAATCTTAAGTCTAAAACTAAATGATAAAATTATCAAAATTGATTTCTCCAAAGAAATATTAAATATTGATGCCTCACTAGAAGAAAAAATGATCGAATCCATCGTATATACACTTACAAGTATTGATGGAATAGACGGCGTTATTATTAGTGTCGAAGGAAACATTCTCAACAAACTACCAAAAAGTAACATTACATTACCAAGTACATTAGATAGAAACTTCGGTATCAACAAACAATACGACATCTCAAGCAGTAAAAATATAACAAACGTTACCACATACTTTATAAACAAAAACAATAATGGCTATTACTATGTACCAGTCACAAAATATCTAAACGATGACAGAGAAAAAATAAAAATTGTAATTGAACAACTAGAAAGTTCCCCCATTTACAACACCAACTTAATGAGCTTTTTAAACAGTAATGTTAAACTTATTAGTGTTGAACAATCCGAAGATATCTTAAACCTCAACTTCAATGAATACATCCTAGATAACTTTGATACCAAAGAAATACTCGAAGAAGTCATATATACAATTTGCTTATCAATAAACGATAACTATAATGTAAAAGAAGTAACATTTAATGTAAACAACGAAGAAATTTATAAAAGTGTTCTAAAAAGTATTGAATAAAAATTAAATATATTATATAATTAGTTTGTTCTTTTTGAACAAACTGTCTCAGTAGCTCAGCTGGATAGAGCAATGCCCTTCTAAGGCAGCGGTCAGGGGTTCGAATCCCTTCTGGGACACCATATTGATACCAAACTCGAAAAAAGCGAGTAAAAATAAAAGAGGCTGTTCGAAAATTAATCACTTAATTCCCGAACAGCCCTTTAAATTTATGAATAACTATTTTCTTTGCGAATTCTTTGCGAATTTTTTGCAAATTCTTTGCAAATTCTTTGCAAAAAACAAATCTATTTTTTTTATTATCCAAGAAGATTATGTTAATGAGCCTTCATTTTCTATTTTATCTTCTTTTTTTAATATATATCTAACTCTATTATTCTTATTTTTTTTACTCATATTTGTTGGCAATTTTCGATAAATCAAATTATTAATTATAAAGGATATATCTTCAATTATCTCATTTCTTTGCATATTACACCTCTTTAAAAGTAATAAAGTCACTATATTATACAATATTTTTAATTTTTTTCATATTTTTAAAGAGATTTTGTATATTTTTACGGTATATATATAGTAGGAGGTGACAATTAATGAAAATATTAAGTGATAATGAGCTTTTTAATATTAATGGTGGTTCATCAATAGTAGCTTGTACGTATTATGGATTAATTAAAGTTATAAGATGGATTTCTAAATTTGCAAGAATTTAAGAAAAGAGGTTGTTTGGAAATTAAATAATTAATTTTCGAATCAGCTCCTTTAATTTACAAAAAAAGCAATTATACAATTACTTTTTATCAATCATTTCATTGATTACTGTTCCAATACTAGCAATATTTTGTAACTCAGCTGGAACAATTATCTTAGTTGCTTGACCATTAGCAACATTAACTAAAGCCTCATAACTCTTAAGTGCTAAAACAGACTTATCAGCACCAGCCTCTTTTAAAAGCTTAATTCCTTCAGCTTCAGCACTTTTTAATTTTAACATAGCCTCTGCCTCACCTTCAGCAATCTTAATTTGCGATTCTTTTTTAGCTTCAGCCCTTAAAATAGCACTTTCCTTTTCACCCTCAGCAATTAAAATACTTGACTTCTTTTCACCCTCAGCTTGAAGAATTTTTTCACGTCTTTCACGTTCAGCACGCATCTGCTTTTCCATAGCTTCCTGAATATCCCTTGGTGGTATAATATTTTTTACCTCAACACGATTAACCTTTATACCCCATGGATCAGTTGCCTCATCAAGAATAGCACGCATTTTAGAATTAATAATATCACGACTTGTTAAAGTTTGATCTAATTCAAGTTCTCCAATAATATTACGTAAAGTAGTCGCTGTCAAAGTTTCAATAGCATTAATAGGGTTTTCAACTCCATATGTGTATAACTTTGCATCAGTTATTTGAAAATAAACAACTGTATCTATTTGCATCGTAACATTATCCTTAGTGATTACTGGTTGTGGTGCGAAATCCTTTACTACTTCCTTTAAAGTAACAACATTTGAAATGCGATCAATAAAAGGAATTTTAAGCTGTAATCCATTGTGCCATGTTTTGTAATAAGAACCTAATCTTTCTATTACATATACTTTTGCTTGGGGCACAATTTTAACATTGGGAATAACGATAATAAATATCAAAATCAAAATAATAATTAATAACTGCATAATTTAATCCTCTACTTTCTCTACTTTTAATTTGACGCTATTGATTTCCAATACTTTAACAATACTATCAACTTCGATTTCTGTATCTGCTACTGCAGTCCAATATTTTCCATCAATTTTAACAACGCCAGACCTATTCTTAGTTATTTTCTCTGTAACGATACCATTCATGTCAAGAATGCGATCAATATTAGTTTTATCTTTATAATTACTCACCATCTTTTGAAGTGGCCTTCTAGTTGTAAACAAAAGTATTGTTCCCAGTAACACAAATACAGCCATCTGAATTACAAAAGAATCAGTGAATATTGATACTATTAATGCCACTAAAGCACTAACAATAAACCAAATTGACACTAAATTTATGGTTATCGCCTCTAAAAATGAACAAATTATGATTACAATAAGCCAACCTAACTGCATACCAATCACCCAATTTAAGTATACACTGGTTTATATTAAAATACAACTATTCTTTATCATTTTCTAATTTTACTAATACTTCTCTTGGTTTAGATCCATTAGGTGGTCCGATAATACCTCTTTCTTCCAATAAATCAATACAACGAGCAGCACGATTATACCCTAATCTAAACCTTCTTTGTAATAATGAAGCACTAGCTTTTCCTTGCTTTATAACAAAATCAGCTATCTCATTATATAAAGGTTCTTCATCAGCATCATGTTCATCATCAAATGACGATTTAGCATTCATTTCTTCATCATCCATTAATAAAGTATTGTCATATCGTGCCTTTTGTTGTGATATGGTATAATCAACAACATTCTTAATTTCCTCATCACTAATAAATGTTCCCTGTACTCTTATTGGTACATTTTCTCCTTGTGGCAAAAATAACATATCTCCTTTTCCAAGTAATTTTTCTGCTCCTACCATATCAAGAATAGTTCGAGAATCAATTTGTGACGAAACAGCAAAAGCTATACGTGATGGAATATTGGCTTTTACAACACCAGTAATGACATCAGTTGATGGTCTTTGTGTTGCAACTATCAAATGTATTCCAGCAGCACGAGCCATTTGTGTTATACGCATTATAGAATCCTCTACCTCTTTAGCAGCAACCATCATAAGGTCAGCAAGTTCATCAATAATAACAACAATAAATGGTAATTTCTTCATTTGATTATTCATATCTTCTTCATTTTTCTTTTCAACTAGTTTATTATATCCTTCAATGTTTTTAGTGCCACTTGCCTCAAACAAATCATAACGTCTTTCCATTTCAACAACAATTTTTTTTAGAGCTATATTAGCTTTTCTAGCATCAGTTACAACAGGCGCTAATAAATGAGGAACGCCATTATACATTGAAAGTTCAACCTTTTTAGGATCAACCAATACCAACTTTACCTCATTCGGTTTAGTACGCATAAGCATTGATATAATTAAACTATTTATACAAACTGATTTACCACTTCCCGTTGATCCAGCAACAAGAAGATGTGGTGTTTTATTAATTTGCCATGTAACAGAATTACCCATTATATCTTGTCCCAAGGCTACTAATAACTTTTTATCTTCATCTTCTGGTTTAATTGACTCAAGTATTTCCCTTACTGATACCATAGCCGTTTGAGCATTAGGTATTTCAATTCCAACCGTTTTTTTACCTGGAATTGGTGCTTGAATTCTAACATCTTTAGCAGCTAAAGCAAGAGCTATTTCCCTATGAATTCCAAGAATTTTACTTAATTTCGTTCCAGCTTTTATTTCCATTTCATATTGCGTTACAGCTGGTCCAACATGGGCAGTTACAACATGTCCTTCAATATTAAAATCATGAAAAACATTTTTTAATATTTCAGCTGTTTCATTTATCTTTGATTTATTAACAGACAAATTTTTTTTCTTTGGTTTATTCAATAATTCAATAGATGGATACTTATAATCCTTATTATCTTCTATTTCATCAGGAACAATGATTTCAATCTCATCCTTTTCAACAACATGTACATCTTCATGTTCCTCTGGCTTTTTTAACTCATCAAAACTTGATATGACGAGTTTGTGATCATCTGGCTCTGGTGTTTCATCATTCTCTTCATTAGGAATTTCTATCTTTACTTTGTTCTTTTCTTGAACCTTATCTTCAGCACGCTTAATAGCGTTACTTACCTTATTTTTACTTGTTTTTAACATGTCATAGATTGACATACCGGTAAACATGACTATTCCGAATATGATTAAAGCAACACATACAACACGTGTTCCATCTACTGTAAATAGTATTACATTTATCCATGAACACAATGCTCCTACCATTCCTCCGCCTTGAATTTGATTAGTTCCATGGGCAAATGCCATTAAATTATCAATCGTTTCTTGAAATATTTTCATATTTTCAATATCAAGTTGTTTTATATAATCTAGGTGACAAAAAATCAAAAGCGCTACTACAATTGAATATAAACCAATTAATTTCGAACTGAAAAAAATAGGATAATCTCTTTTTATTATCATATATATACCTACAATTAGTAAAACGACTAATAAAATATTATAGGCAACTCCTACAAAAAAGGCTGAAAAATCTTGAATAAATGATCCTACTATTCCAAATTTACAAATACCGATTATCGCTATTAATATTAAAAGCATTCCCTTTAATTCAATTAGATAACTCGTATCTTTTTTATTTTCTTTTCTTTTTTTCTTTTTGGCCATAATTACCTCCTGCATTCTAGAAAAATTATAACACTTAAAGTTTTTATTGTAAATTGTATGGGAAAAATCTTCTTATTTTATTTGCTTATCTTTACATTTAGACAGTGTAAATAAAAAAGATAGATTCTAATTGTCTATCTCTCTGATTTGTTCTACTTTTAAATCTATAATTTTAGATATTTCAGCAATATCAATATTAGCCTCAAGTAATTTCTTGGCAAATTTAATCTTTTCTTGATTTAATTTTTCCATTTGTTCTTTTAATTCATTTCGTTCTTCTTTTACCTTATTTTTTTCTTCTTTGACTTTATTTTTTTCTTCTTTGACTTTATTTTTTTCTTCTTTTACCTTATTTTGTTCTTCTTTTAGTTCATTCCGTTCTTCTTTTACTCTGTTTTTTTCTTCTTTTATTTTATTTTGTTCTTCTTTTAATTTAGTTTTTTGTTCAAGTATTTGTTTCTCTTGCTCTTCAAGTTCTCTTTCTTTGGCCTTT
>CANRPB010000043.1 GCA_947632415.1 uncultured Bacilli bacterium | reverse complement strand
ACAAGGAATTGGCGATGACATATGATCTTGAAAAACATATGAACTGTGTAAGAAAGGCCAAAGAAAGAGAACTTGAAAATCAAGAGAAACAAATACTTGAACAAAAAACTAAATTAAAAGAAGAACAAAATAAATTAAAAGAACAAGAAAATAATTTAAAGGAAGAAAAAAATAGAATAAAAGAAAAAGAAAGTAATTTAAAAGAAGAACAAAATAAAATAAAAGAAGAACGAAATGAATTAAAAGAACAAGAAACTAAAGTCAAAGAATATGAACAAAAATTAATAAAACAGAAAGAAAAAATAGAATCAGAAAAAATCAATATTGTTAAAAATCTTTTGAACTTAAATATGGACATTGAACAAGTTTCTTCAATTACTAATTTGTCAATTAACGAAATTAAAAAGATAGTTTAATCTATCTTTTTAAATGCAATCAAAATAAATATGTTAATTAGTAACTAGCTTCAATATAAAGAGATTTATCAAAATCATGTTCACTTTTATTTAATTTTAACTCTAATTCATTTAATTTATTAGTATCAATCAAAAGAAAATCAGAATAAAGAACATTACTGCCATCACTAGTAACAGGATCATCCCAAGTTGCATCAATATGTAACCACTTATCATTATAATAAATTAAATTCCAAATATGCTCATCACTACTAATCTTATAATTATTAAACCCCTCACTAGACAAAAATATAGCCATTGTATCACTATAACCAGAACAAATAGCCCTTCCCTCAAAAAGCAAGCCCATTGCGTTACTAGAATTAGTATCACTATAAACTTGATTTTCAAGACTAACTGTATCATCATAAACAGTATTATTAATTATATAATCATGAAACAATTTTATTTTATCATAATCAGTAACACCATCATAAAAAATTGAACTTGTAATACGCTTAATTTCATTATTTATAAGTAAAATATCCGAATCAGAATAAATTTTCTTGATTTTAATATTAACCCTACCATAATTATTCATTGTAAAATAAATATTCTTGTAACTATTATAAGGATGAACTAAATTATTAATAGTAGATAAATAATCAGAATTATCAGCAATCCTACTCACATCATCAATACAAGACTCATAATGATCATCACAATAAAAAGTAATCTCATCAAGCCCTTTATTCAAAGTAGTATAGATAATATTTAAAAGATCCTGTTGATTACTCGGAGACAAATTATCAGTATTTTGAACAAAAGCATAATCAATATCCTTAAAATAAGAATTAGCGTCACCCATTACAAGATTACCCTTATCAATAAAATTTTTCATAGTATAACCAACAATTTTATCACGATAATTAAAAGTTAAAAACAAAATACCAACTAAAAACAAAAACGTCAAAAATTTTTTCATACCATCACCATATAATAATTATAACAAAAAAATAAAAAAAAAGAAGCAATTACTTCATTTCATTTACTTTTTTTGTCAACCTAGATTTATTACGAGCACAGAAGTTCTTAGTAACAACACCTTTAGAAGTAGCCTTATCAATCCTTTTAATAGCGACACCTAAAGCCTCACTAGCCTTATCTTTATCACTAGCCAAAACAGCCTTTTCAACATTTTTCATTGCCGTACGCATACTTGTTCTATAATCATTGTTACTCTTTTTCTTTTTAGCTATTACTTTAATTTTTTTCTTAGCATTTTTCATGTTTGCCATAATTTCACCTCCAACTCGCTAATACCTCTAGTATTTTATCAAATAAAAAAACAAAAATCAATTTATTTTTAATAAAAAAAGCAAAAATGTAAAAAATAATAAAAAAGAAATTAATACAAAAGAAAGGAAAGATAACAAATGAAACACGAAATAGATATATCAAAATATCAAACAAGAACAGACTTAGCAATTGAATCAATAAGCGATGAAGTAAAACTAGATACCAAAACATACGACGAAATAAAAGTAAGTTCCATATACATAGACGAAAAAACCTCCCAAAAAATAAACAAAAAAATAGGAAACTATATAACAATCGAATTTCAAGACATAACAGATCAAACCAATGAAGAAAAAGTAACCGAAATTTTAACAAAAGAAATAAAAAAACTCCTAAAAAAAATAAACATAAAAGACAACCAAACCGCCTTAGTAATAGGACTAGGAAACGACAAATCAACCCCAGACTCCCTAGGACCACTCACAATAAATAAACTATTAATTACCAACCATTTATACGAACTAGGAAATCTAGAAGAAGGATACAGAAGAGTAGCCGCCCTAAATCCCGGAGTTATGGGACAAACAGGAATTGAAACAAGCGATATCATCAAAAGCATCACCGAAAAAATAAAACCAGACTTCCTAATTGTCATCGATGCTTTAGCCAGTTCATCAATAGAAAGAGTAAACAAAACTATCCAAATAACCGACACCGGAATTCATCCAGGAAGTGGAATAGGAAATAGCAGAAAAGAAATAAGTAAAGAAATACTAAACATTCCCGTCATAGCAGTTGGAGTTCCCACTACTGTCGATGCCGTTACAATAGTAAGTGACACAATCGACTACATGGTAAAAAAATACTCATACACTAGACAAAACATAAACAATCCTATGAACAAATTAATAGTAAACAAAGAAATAAACTATAAAAATAAAAAAATAGAAATAACCAAAGAAGACAAACAAGAACTATTAGGACTTGTAGGCAATCTGAACCACGAAGAAACCAGAAAACTAATAGACGAAGTATTAACACCAATCGGATATAACTTTATGGTAACACCAAAAGAAATCGACTTTTTAATAAAAAAACTAAGCACAATAATAAGTAGTGGTATAAACCACGCACTACACAAAAAAATCGAAAACTAAAAAGTACACATTTGATATAAAATCAAAAAACGTACTTTTTTTTGACATATTATTTACTCATAAACATATACAATGTGAATATGTTTTATTAGGTGAAAATATGAAAAAAAAATTTAAAACAAAACGATACATAAAAATAAAAAGCAAACATATTCCATACCTAATAATACTAGCCATCATATTAATCTTCATAATAACACTAACATACATATCAAACCTAAAAATAACAAGCGATAATGCCCTAACCATTCTAGAAAACTCCAATATATATAATCCAAAACTAAAAGAAACACAAAAAAAACTTATTTCCATAATAACTGGAATAGACATCAACACACCAACAACCATGATAACCGACACAATGAACTACGAAGAACCCATCAGCGCAAAATTAGCCTTTAACATAACCAAAAACGAAATCAACACAAATCAAACAACAACCGAACCATTAGTATACATCTACAACACCCATCAAACCGAAGAATACACCCAAGCAAACACCGAAGCATATAACATTACACCAACAGTATTAGTAGGAGCATACTATTTACAAGAACAACTAGAAAAACTAGGCATAAAAACAATCGTCGAAGAAGCCAGTATACCAGAAATACTAAAAGAAAACAACTGGAATTATACCCAAAGCTACAAAGCCAGCAGAATAAACCTTGAAAAAGTAAAAAATGCCTACCCAAGTATCAAAATATTCATAGACTTCCACAGAGATGCCGTAAGCAAAGCCTCATCAACAGTAACGATAAATGAAAAACAATACGCCAAAATACTCTTCTTAATCGGAAAAGAACACGCTAATTACCTAGAAAACCTAGAATTTACAACTAAACTAAACGATATCATAAAAGCCCAATATCCAACAATTACCAAAGGAATCCTTCAAAAAGAAGGAATCGGAGTAAATGGAATCTACAACCAAGACTTAGGAGCTAATGTAATTCTAATGGAAGTAGGAGGAAACGAAAACACCATTGAAGAAGTATCCAATACCATCGACTTAATCACACCACTAATAAAGGAGAAAATAGATGAAGAATAAAAAACTAAACAAATTTTTTAAATACCTTTTTTACACATGCTTTCTATCATTCTTAACCTTCTATGTCGCCGGAGAATCAGGCTACTATGAATATAATCAAAGAAAAAAAATGACCTTTACTAAAGAACAAATAGAAAAATTTGAAGAAGACGTAAAACAAGGAAAAAATATTGATATCACCGAATACCTAGAAAACACAGAACAAAACTATCAAAATAAACTATCAAAAACCACCCTCAAAATATCAGAAGGAATATCAAAATACACAAAAAAAGGAGTAGAACTAATATTTACAAGAATAGGAAATATGATAGAAGAAACATAATTCCTTGAAAATAAAAAACCAGTGTGTTAAAATGATACCGAGGGATTAATATGATAGACGTAAACCAAAATAAACAAGACTTTTTAAAAAGACATGACTACTACCAAGAAAGAATAGAACAAGTAATCTATCCAGAATCAGAATATGGAAAAATAAACTATACTGACCAAAAACAAAACGAAAACCTAACCCCACAAGAAATACTAAAAAAAATTAGAATAAACCTACTAAATCAGAAATACAACCATACAATAAGAGTAACTGAAATGATAAAAAAACTAAATGACATAATGCAAAATAGTGAATTCATAACAGATATCTCGCAAATCTCAGGACTATTACACGACTACGGAAGATTCATCCAAGCAGTATACCATAGTTCCTACTACGAAGCCGAAAAATTCTACAAAGAAAATGGATATAATGGCCATGGAGAAGTAGGAGCACACCTCCTCTTTCAACTAGGTGAAATAAAAAACTTTCACATTGAAGAAAAATATAATAATCTTTTAGAACAAATTGTTAAATATCATCAGATTAATCAACTACCAAGTAATTTAAACATAAGAATAGAAGAAACATTTTTAAAAACAACAAAACTAACAAGAGAAAACCAATCCGCATTAGCATCATTAATACTCCAAATAGTAAAAGATGCCGACATGTACGATATTCTATATCAAAGACTAATATATGAATATCCACTATTTACAGATACAATTAACTATCATGTAAACGGAATGACAATTAATGAAATAGCCAAAAAAACAGGTATTTCAGCTGAAGAAATAATGGAAATAAATCAAACAACTAATATCAAAAACAAAAAAACCATTAAACTACCATTTGAAAAAATAAATCCCCAAGAACTAGAAGTACCACCAAAAATAAAAGATAAATTTATGAAAAAAGTATACATTGATAAACCAGAAGAATGGGACCTATACACAATGCAACACGACGAAACCATCAACTACAATTCCATAACCGCAATGTGGTGGACCATTGGACAATTTATAGGCAACATGAATTTTACAGCAACTTTACAATTGATAAAACAAGAAAAACTTCTACAAAAAATATATGAACTATACCCAGAAAAATATAAATATCTAGTATCAGAAATGTTTTCATTCGCCCAAGAAGAATTATTAGAAAAAAGAATAAATCAAGGAAAAATATATGCAAAAAAATAAAAATGATAGTCTTTACAAAAACAAAAAACTATATTATACTTAAATAGATAATGAAATGGAGGAGAAATATGAGTAACTTAATTATCTCCATTTTACTAGTCCTTGTTGGGATTTTTATTGGTGTTATTTTAATAATTGTAATTAACTATCTTAGAGGCATTAACTCATCTAAGAAGATAGATACAATGCTAGAACAAGCAAAAAAAGATGCAGATAAAATAAAAAGAGATTATTTACTAGAAGCAAAAGAAGAAACACACAAACTAAAAGTAGAAACAGAACAAGAAATAAAAGAAAAAAAACAAGAAATGAAAGAATCAGAAGAAAGACTTTTAGCACGTGAAGCAAACATAGACAGAAGAGATCAAACACTTCAAAATAGAGAAAAAATGCTAGAAGAAAAAGAAAATAATCTCGAAAACAAACAAAAAGATATCCAAAAAGAACAAGTAGAAGTGGAAAATATAAAAAAAGAACAAGTAGAACTACTAGAAAAAATAGCAGGCTATAGCGAAAAACAAGCCCGAGAACTAGTATTAAAAAAAGTAGAAGAAATGATGAACTTAGAAATTGCTAACCTAATAAAAGATAAAGAAACTGAAGCAAAACTTGAAGTAGACAAAAAAGCCAAGGCTATGTTAATGTCAAGTATGCAAAAATATGCTGGAGAAGTTGCAAGTGAACAAACCGTAACTGTCGTAACTCTACCAAATGACGACATGAAAGGAAGAATCATAGGTAGAGAAGGACGAAACATAAGAACAATTGAAGCCGTAACAGGCGTAGATCTAATAATTGATGATACACCAGAAGCAATAGTATTATCAAGTTTTGATCCATATCGTAGAGAAATAGCCCGTGTAACACTTGAATCATTGATAAAAGATGGAAGAATCCATCCAACACGTATTGAAGAAATATACGATAAAACAGTAAACGACATGAAAGCAAAAGTATTAGAATACGGTAATGCAGCCTTATTTGAATTAGGAATAACTAAAATGGATCCAGAATTAGTTGAAATCTTAGGAAAACTACACTTCCGAACAAGTTACGGACAAAATGCCTTAGTTCATTCCAAAGAAGTAGCCTACCTTTCAGGTATAATAGCATCCGAAATAGGCGAAAATGTCTCATTGGCCCGTCGAGCAGGACTACTACATGACATAGGAAAAGCCATCGATCACGAAGTAGAAGGAAGTCATGTAACTCTAGGAGCCAACTTAGCAAAAAAATATAAAGAAAACGAAGTAGTAATAAACACAATTGAATCACACCATGGCGATACAGAACCAACCAGCGTAATAGCATCAATTGTCGCCATTGCTGATGCTCTTTCAGCCTCACGTCCAGGAGCCAGAAACGATTCACTAGAAAACTACATTCAAAGAATAAAAGACCTAGAGGCATTAGCAAACGAAACAGCAGGCGTTGAAAAATCATACGCTGTTCAAGCAGGAAGAGAACTAAGAGTGCTTGTAAAATCAGACGAAATAGACGACCTAAAAACATACAAACTAGCGCGAGACATAAAAAATAAAATAGAAGAAAATCTACAATATCCAGGAACAATCAAAGTCACTGTGATAAGAGAAACAAGAGCTATTGAAGAAGCAAAATAGCTTTTTTTCATGTATAAAAAAAATTTTTTTGTAAAACCTACTAATAGGAGGCAAAAATGAAAAAAATAATTACGTTTTTATCATGTATCATATTAATGACCGGTTGTGATATGTTAGATATAAACAATACCCCAACCAAAAAAGTAGAAGAATACCTAAACAAATTCCAAATTCAAGACGAAGAAGTACTAAAAGAACTAGACAATGTAATTGACAAAAAAACAAAACTCGATGAAGAAAATAAAAAAGAATACCGAGAACTAATAAAAAAACAATACAAAGATATGCAATACAAAATCAAAGAAGAAATCCAAGACGGAGACGAAGCAACAGTAACAGCAGAAATCATTGTCAAAGATTTTACCAAAATTATAAATGAAGCCGAAAACTACAAAAAAGAAAACATAGAAGAATTTTATGAAGAAGACATATATAACGACAATCTATACAAAAAATATCTAATCGAAAAACTAAAAGAAGCAAAAGACAAAATAACATACACATTAGAATTCAAAGTAAAAAATGAAAGCGGAAAATGGAAACTAGAACCCATTTCTGAAGAAAACGAAGACAAAATACTAGGAATATACAACTACGAACAATAATATATGTCCACTTATAAAAAAAAGAAAACATTGACAACAACTAGTGCGTGTGCTAATATTATACTAGCGCAGACTAGATAAATTTAGAAAAGGTTACCTCTGTGTAGCCTTTTTTAAGATTACAAAAAACAATTTTTTAATCAGTTTATAACCTAAAACCTAAGGTGATAGTATGATTTGTCCAAACTGTAAATCCAAAATGATAAAAGATTATTGCGTAAAATGTGGATACATGAATAATGGCAATTTTATTACTAAAGAAATCAAAGAAAACAATAAATATCTTGATATAAGACTATATAATAAAAACTTTGACAGTATGCAACACAATCAAGATGTATGGTTAATAGTAATTTTAGGACCATATTATTTTTCCTATAGACATCATTTGATACTAGGAACAATACTAGGAATAATAGACTATATAATCTTAAAATTTATAACAATCATATCACTTTCACTAAGTAATATTGCATATATTAATATTTTATGTGGCCTTTATTTTTCTGCATTTTATCTTATAGTAACTAGAGCACTCTACATATTCTCCTCAAACATAATATGTCTACTATTAGATAAACACTATATAAAAAAAATAAGAAAAAAATGCAAAAACTATAAAAAGAAATTAATCAAACACAATGACACAAGTGTAGTATATATATTAATAAGCATATTAATAAATATATTAATATACAAAATTTTAATGAAATTACTATAATACCAATTATTATATTTATTTGTTAAAGGATGGTTTAGATGGAAGAAATAATAAAAATTGAAAATTTAACCAAAAAAATAAAACACAAAATAATATTAAAAAATATATCATTTAACGTTGGAGAAGGACAAATTGTAGGAATTGTAGGACCAAATGGAGCAGGAAAAACAACCCTTATAAAATCCATGCTAGGTCTTTATAAAATTACCAAAGGAGACATCAAAGTATGTGGTATGTCAGTAAAAAAACAACACAATGAAGCCATGAAAAACATTGGCGCTATCATTGAAAATCCAGACATGTATATGGACTTAACAGGAAAACAAAATCTAAAAATATACTCCTTAATAAAAGACGCTAATGACCAAGATTATATAAAATCCTTAATTAAATACATGAAATTAGAAAATAGATTAAATGACAAAATCAAAAATTATTCCCTTGGAATGCGTCAAAGACTTGGAATTATTCAAGCCCTAATTAACAAACCCAAATTACTTATCTTAGATGAACCAACCAATGGTCTAGATCCTATCGGTATAAGAGAACTAAGAAACCTTATCGTAGGCCTCAAAAGTACAGGTATGACTATACTAATATCAAGTCATATACTATCAGAAATAGAAAAAATATGCGACAAATTTATTATGCTAAACGATGGAGTCGTATTAAGTGAAGTCACTAAAGAAGAACTATTAACTGAAAATATTTCCCTAGAAGATAAATTTATAAATTTACTAGAAAACTATGGAGGTCAAATAAGATAATGAAAAAGTTTTTTGAATTACTAAAAACAGAATATATAAAAAACATGAATTTAAAAAAATTTATCATCATCCTTTTCATTTTGATATTAAGTAGTTTAACTGTCTTTAAACTATCAGAAAAAATGTATAACAGTTTTAGAAACTATCGAAGCAGTTGGCGAATATCAGAAAATGATGTAGATCATTATAAGCTAAATTATGAAAAAACGAAAATGGATTTTCAAGAAGATACCAATTATGAAACATATTTAAAAATGATAAGAGAAGAGAAATTTTTAAAATTATACGAAGTAATGTATCAAAAAGGATACCTTGATCCTGATTCTAAAATGTCCGAAGTTTATAATGATATTATTGAACTAAATAATCAGTTACCAGAATATGAAGCAATTATAAATGGATATAAAGAAACATCAGATATAGAAACAACAAAAAAAGAATACGATAAACTAAAAGAAAAATATGATGTTGCCTATAATGTCTTAGAAACAAAAAATATATATAAATTAGAACAACTTAATCTAAAAGACTATCAAGAACAATTGGATAAATTAAAACAAGAAAAAGAAAATTCAAAAGATAGACTAATTGACTATAAAATATACTACTATGAACAAAAAATAAAATTAACCAACTATTTAATAGACAATAAAATAACTACAGATGATTGGCAATATGCCTTAAGTACCAATATCGACTTTTATTTATCAACATGCTTAATGACCATACCTACTGAAGAAGAAATGAATGGTGACTATTATGGAGCCAATTCATATGATGATTATGTTAAATCATATACTACAAAAATTGATAAACAACTAAAAAAAGCGAAAATATTATTTCAAACACTTGATATCAATACTAGACCAATTATAAAAACAAGTGATCCATCTTCAGTATTCATGTCATATGATATGAAAATAGGTTTTAATAATATATATTATATGGGAATAGTTATTTTAGTTATCACTTGTATATTACTAGGAGGAATAGTAGCACATGAACATAAAACAGGAAGTATTAGACTATTACTTGCAAATCCATTTAAAAGAAGAAAAATATTGTTATCAAAATTTGTTTATTTAATTTTAAATGCTTTAATAATGTACTTATTATCCTTATTAATATTTATAATAATAATGCTTATAACAGGAAATATAGAAAGTTTATTAAGCCCACAATTAATTATTAATGAAAACACTATAATTCAAACCAACTATCTATTATTCATAATAAAAAATATGGCTATTCACTTTGTATTTATGAGTTTAATATTAACAACTATTTTCTTTATTTCAACCCTATTTTTAAACGTTTCACTCACAGTAGGAGTAGCAACTTCAATAATTATAATATCATCCTTTATACCAATGGTAATGCTAAATACAAAATTTAGCAAAATATTTTCATATATTCCAATTACATTTTTAAACTATGCAAAATATATGTCAGATAATCCAAAATATAATCTTTTACAAACAGAAGAATATAATATCTATTCAAATCTAAACATAAACACATCTATAATAACATCAATAATATTAATTATTATCATGTTACTAGTTATAAATATTATATATAAAAAAAGAGATGTCAAAAATTAAAAAGGTACTTGCCAAAAGGTTCTTCCGAAAGTTTCCGTATAAGACCATATTCATAGGTAGGGTATTACATCCTATCTTTTTCATTACCTAAAAC
>CANRPB010000042.1 GCA_947632415.1 uncultured Bacilli bacterium | reverse complement strand
AAAGGCCTTTTTTTTATTGGATGAATAACCCCCCCCCCCTAGGTTACTATTAGTTAACTTTATTTTTTTATTTTTCATTTTCTACACTCCTTTTATTTGCAATTTATTTTACCCACTAATATCATTAATTATTTGACTACAAATAGTTAAATAATTTCAATAAACCAGTACATATAAACTACAAATTCTATTTTTCTTTTATACTTATTCTTATTTCCCTTATAGAACTATAGCATTTGCAGTAATTATCTTTGCTATAATTCTACATTAATAATATATCAAAAAAGATACTTTTAATCAAGTACCTATCTCTAAAAAATTAAAAATAAACAAACATATAATTTTTAAACTTAAAAAAAAATAATAAAAAAAAAGAAAACCCAAAGGTTTTCTAAATAACTATTTAACAAAAGGTATTAAAGCCATAAAACGTGCTCTTTTAACTTCACGAGCAACTACTCTTTGATGCTCAGCACAACAACCAGTTACTCTTCTAGGTAAAATTTTACCCTTATCTTTACTAATAAATCTAATTATAAAATCAACATTTTTATAATCAATTTCTTTACCAGAACACATTGGACAAACCTTTTTCTTTTTTCTAAAAAAATCCGCCATTTTAATCCTCCTTAATCTAAGAAATTATCGTCAATTGAAACACTATCTCCAAAATCAGCAAAAGGATCATCAGAAACATTTACATCACTTGGAGCATCTTGATAATCATAAGGACTAGGTCCAGAACTTGCAGAACTATCATCTCCACGAGCATTCTTATTCTCCAAAAACTGTACACTATCAGCAACAACATCAGTTGTATACCTACGATTACCATCCTTATCAGTATAACTTCCAGTTTGTATTCTGCCATCAACTGCAACTAATCTACCCTTATCCATGAAATTACAAACATTCTCAGCCTGTTTCCTCCAAACGACAACATTGATAAAATCAGTTTCATTTTGGCCATCATTACTTCTAAAATTCCTATTCACAGCAATAGTAAATCTCGAATACGGTAAATTACCACCAGTATACCTCAACTCAGGTTTAGCCGTTAATCTACCAATTAAAACCACTCTATTCATATATTACCTCATTATTTTTCTTTGTTAATAATTAAATGTCTAATAATATTAGAATCAATCAAAGCTAAACGATCAAACTCCTTAACAGCCTTATCATCTGCCTCACAAGTAATTAAAAAATAATAACCAGTCTTTAACTTCTTAATCTCATACGCTAACTCCCTTTGTCCCATCTCAACAAAATCAATTATCTTAGCGCCATCATTAGTTAAAATATCCTGAAATTTTTTAGCAACAGCCTTAACCTCATCCTCACCAATAGTTGTCTTAACAATAAACATTATCTCATAATTTTTCATTCATCACACCTCCTTTTGGTCTACCGGCTTTAAAAAAAGCAAGGAGTAATAAAATACTCGTATGAAATTATAACAAATAAAAAGATATTTTACAATACCTTTTTAACAGTTTTTTTCCACCAAGAAAAAGAAAAAATCTTATCAAAAAAACTAAACCTATTAAAAATAAAATCAATACCACTAGAAGCCAAGATAAAAATTGATATTTGAATAAAATAAGCATACCTAGGTTGAATCTCAATAAGTAAAAAAGCAAAGAAAGTAACAACACACATAATAAGTAAAAACAAAGACTCATTACTTAAACAACCTCTCTTAACAAACAAACCCAAAATAAACAAAACAAAAATAAACAAATAAACACAATTATTAAAAGTAATCGCACCATCCAAAACACTAGAAAGACCAACACTAAAACCAAAAATACTAAAACTACGATTAACAAACACACCAGTCTCAAAATCAAACCCAGAATCAAGCCAAAAACGATTAACCTTACACAACATCAATTTACCAGTACGCGACAAATCACCAAAAGCCCTCTCTTTAATAATAGCCAACTCAGTTTCTCTATCAAACTGATACTGCGAATCACTATCAACATAATAACCACAAGATTCATAATTAAAACCCAAAATAAACTTCCACAAAGGATCATTATTCTTAAGACCACTAGGATTAACACCACTTTTAATAACAGCAAACGACGCCATATAACCAATCAAAAAATAAACAAAAACAAAAGAAAAAACACGAACTAAAGAACTAAAAACACTCTTCTTACTTAACAAGAAAAACTCAAAAATCAAACACGAAGCAACAACAATAATACCCTCAGGTCTAATAATATTACCCAAAGCAATTAACACACCAGCCACAATATAATCCTTAAATACCTTATCCTTCTTAACCAAAAACAAAATACCCAAATACATAAGCAATGTAGCCAAATGATGATTAGCCAAAATCGTATCCATAAAAATATGAAAAGGATAAATCATATAAAATAAAGAAACAACCCTAGCACTCCTCTCACTACTAATCCTTTTACCAAAAAAATAAACAAACAAAACCAAACAAGAAGAATACAAAACATTAAGAACCTTTAAGAAAAAAACACTATTAAAAAATTTCAAAATAAAACCCTGATAAATAACAAACCCCGTTTGATAACCCCACGTATGAAAATGCCACCAATTACTAAAAGAATAATCACCAAGCGCAAACATCTTAGAAGCACTAAGTAAAGTTTCAAAATCAGCAAACTGTGGAAAATCAGCAATAACAATAAAAAGCAATCTAACAACAAAACTAATAATAAACAACAAAAATCCAAAATGCTTAAAACCACTACAACCAGAAAAAAACAACACAAAAAACAAATAAAGAAAAAACCAAATATAATTATTAGTAACTAAAAAAAGCAAAAAAACTAAAGAAAAAAGAAACAAAGAGAAAATAACAAATAACTTAGACAATCTATTAGACATAACTAATCCCATAAATTAGAAGGATATATTCCCTCTTCAATTAAATCATTAATTTCTCTTACAACTAACTCTTTATCCTCTTTATAAGTAATTCCATGCCATTTAGCAGTAGTAGATAACACCTTAACCTTAGCAAAACCAGACTTAATACAATCAAAAAGCACAACAGGTATACAATACTCACAATCAAGTATATCATCCTTATTATCATCCAAAAAAGACGAAATATTATCCTCAATATAACCAAAAATACTAGTATTAAAACCAATCATATTCATAGAAATTAAAGTATCATCATTAATATTAAAACTAGACTCCCCACTAAGAGGCGACGCAACAATCAAATCATTAATTTTTAAAACACTACTCTCAACTATCTTGGTTAAAAAATTATCCTTTTGAAAACAAACACCCCTCTTAACAGGACCATTATCCGACAAAACATTCTTAGCCATATAACCAACTAAACCATACATATTATCATTAAAAACACAATCCAAAAATTTAGAAATAACAAAAAAAGCATCCCTTCCATAAAAATCATCAGCATTAATAACCGCAAAATTACCACTAATATAATCCTTAGCGCACATAATAGCATGAGCAGTTCCCCAAGGCTTTATACGCTCTAAAGGCCTACTATAACCTAAAGGCAAATTATCAATATCTTGAAAAACATAACAAACATCCACATACTTAGAAATCCTATTACCAATCGTATCCCTAAAAACATCAAAATTTTCCTCTTTAATAACAAAAACAACCTTATTAAAACCAGCCATAAGCGCATCATAAATAGAATAATCAATAATAAACTCACCATGTGGACCAATAGGTTCAATCTGCTTTAAACCACCAAACCTACTACCCATACCAGCAGCCAAAACCAAAAGTGTCTTTTCCATAAACTCTCCTCACACATTAAATCTAAAATAACAAATATCGCCATCCTGCATTACATAATCCTTACCCTCAAGACGAACTTTACCATTTTCCTTAACCCTCTTCTCATCACCATACGTAACTAAATCATCATACGATATAACCTCAGCCTTAATAAAACCCTTTTTAAAATCAGTATGAATGATACCAGCACAATCAGGAGCCTTCATACCATTCTTAAAAGTCCAAGCCCTTACCTCATCACTACCAGCCGTAAAATAAGTAGAAAGCCCAAGCAAAGAATAAGTCGCTTTAATTAACTTATCAAGACCACTATCATTAATACCCAAATCACACAAAAACTCACGCTTCTCATCATCAGATAAATCGGCAAGTTCCGCCTCAATTTTAGCGCACACAACAACAACAGAAGAATTCTCACGCTCTGCATACTCACGGACAGCATCAACATACTTATTACCACTAACTGCATCCTCTTCACTAACATTAGCCATATAAATAATAGGCTTAGCGCTAATCAAATTAAAATTCTTAATAAGTGCCCACTCATCAGGAGCAAAACTCAAACGACGAACAGGAATATTCTTCTCCAAAGCCGCCTTAATTTTGCCCAAAATTTCCGCTTCCTTCTTAACATCCTTATCATTAGACATACTAGCCTTCTTACCAATCTTATTAATTCTGTTATCAATAATCTCTAAATCAGACAAAATAAGCTCAATATTAATAATATCGATATCACGGACAGGATCAACATCATCAAGAACATGAATAATATTACCATCATCAAAACAACGAACAACCTCAACAATCGCATCAACCTCACGAATATGCGAAAGAAACTTATTACCTAAACCCTCTCCCGTAGAAGCACCCTTAACAAGACCAGCAATATCAGTAAACTCAAAAGAAGTAGGAACCAAACTCTTTGGTTTATATAAATCATTCAAAAAATCCAACCTAGAATCAGGAACTACCACTACTCCAACATTAGGATCAATCGTCGCAAAAGGATAATTAGCCGCCAATATATTTTTCTTTGTAATCGCATTAAACAAAGTTGACTTTCCAACATTAGGAAGACCAACAATACCCGCAGTTAAACTCATAAAATCATCTCCAGTACAAAAATATTATACAATATTTTAAAACTAATAACAATCAAAAAATTACTAGACAAAAACCTAGTAATTTATAATGTTGAATAACCATTAATACCTATTGGTAAACCTGAAATATACCACAATCCAATAATAAGAAGCCATAACAAACCTACAATAACCGCTATTGGTAAAGTCATCCTCATCGTACCCAAAATAGTAACACCACTCTCATCATCATTAGAAAACTTCTCCATAAAACCAATCATAATAATAAAATAAGCATAAAAAGGAGTTAAACATTTACCAACACTATCCGCAATTTGAAAAATAAACTGTGTAAAATCAGGAGTAATATTAGAACGCATAAATAAAGGAACAACAATAGGCGACGCAATAACCCACTTACCATTAGTAGAAGGAATAAAAATACTCATTATAACAATAGCGATAAAAAATACCATAATAAGTAAAACACCAGACAATTCTAAATTGCTAATAAAATCAATCAATCTAGAACCTAAAACAACACCAATATTAGTCCACTCTATCATACCCTCTAATTGTGATATAAAAAACATAAGTACAAACAAATAACCAAAGCCATCAAACGTCTTAGAAATACCCTTAGTATAAACCTGTACATCCTTTATATTGTGCAAATATCCATAAAAAACACCACAAATACAAAGAATCAAACTAAAAATACAAATAAAACTATTAGAAAAAGGACTATAATTATCAAATAATTTATCAATATATCTTACTGCTCCACTATCAAGCAAAATACCAGATCCAGGAAGACCAGGAATAATCATATAAACCAAAATAACAATTAAAACTAAAAACAAAGCAAAACAAGACATATTAAACTTATTATCACTAACAACAACTTCCGTTTTCTTAAATTTAGGAACAATCCTCTTCTCAATTAAATTCGCCAAAACAAAACTAACAATAAATGTACTTACAATCATAATATATTCAGTCGAAACCAAACTAAATACATAATCAGCATCAACATCTACACGAGCCGTCGCCTGCGTCAAAGCACCCAAAATATAAGAATCATAATTAAACATTATTCCCGTTCCATAACCCAAAGTAATACCTAAAAAAGCCGTTAAAATTCCCAAAACAGGACTTCTACCAATCTTTTTATACAAAATACCAACCAGAGGAAACAACATTACATAACTGTAATTACCAAAAAAAGTAATAGAAATACCAGTTAAAATAACAATAAAAGATAAAAATGATCCCTTTATTTTTCTAAGCGGAATAAAAATTGAATCAAGCATTCCACTCACATCAGCAACACTAACACCAATAAGAGAAATAATAAGCAAAACTAAAGGCTCAAACAACCTAAAATTAGTAACCGAATTATTAAACAAATACTTAATTCCATTAACAGAAAAAATATTGTTAACAGTAACCAAAGAAGACTCTAAAGAACCATTAGAAATATATGTCTCATAACCTTCAAAACCAATCAACGAAAGAATAAAAGAAAGACACATAACAATAAAACACATAATTAAAATTGTAGAAAGGGCCCCCTGAAAAACTTTTTTCTTCTTTTTATTTTTCATAAAACCTTGTATGATATATATAGTCAGTTACAAGAGAGATTTTGTATTTACATACTGACTAGTATATTATCATTTCTCCTTCTTTAATTTTTCTCTCTAATTTTATATAATATACTTAAGATAACTGTGGATTGTTTATTTTAAACCTTGTAGCTTTGACTACTCTTTCGGAGTTTACAACCACAGTTTTATCTTTAATTGCTTATTGGTTGGTTGAAGCTTAGACTTCTTATAACAAGCAAGGCTGTGATAGATATAAACTGTGGAACCACTTTGTTATCTAAATATGTGAGGTGTTCTTTTATGATTTATGTTGGTATTGATATTGCAAAAACAAACCATTATGCATCTATTGTTGATTACTCAACTGGAGAAGTTATTGAAAATCCTTTTTTAGTTACTAATAATAAACAAGGTTTTGATCTCTTATTTTCCAAAATTAAAAATTTTGATAAGGATAAAGTTTTAATTGGGTTAGAATCTACTGCTCATTATGGCAACAATCTTATTTTCTATTTCCATGAAAAGCAATTTAATTTAGGTATTATTAATCCTATTCAAACTGCAACTTTAAGAAAAACTAGAATTAGAAAAGTTAAAAATGATAAGGTTGATTCTATGCTCATTTGTGAAGCTCTTTCTTTAGGTTATTATAACTTATTATCTGATTATGATGTTAAATTACTTGAAATTAAATCTCTTTGTAGATTTCATAAAGACCTCAAGGATAAAGTTTCTGCTGCTAAAATTCAATTAAAAACATACGTTGATCAATTATTTCCAGAATTAAATAGTTTCTTTAAAAATAACCTAAATATTAAAACTGCTCACGAACTTTTAAAACTTTATCAATCACCCGAAGATATTTCTAATGTTAACTTAACTAAACTTTCTAATTTACTAATTAAAAACTCTCGTGGAAAATATGATAAATCTCGCGCTGTTGAACTTAAAAAGTTAGCTTCTAATTCAGTTGGTATTAACAATTCCGCATTATCTATCCAAATTAAAATGACTATCGAATTAATTGAACTACTTGAATCTCAAATTAATGATATTGAAAAGCAAGTTAGTGATTTTATTAAAAAAAGCGACAGTGTCATTACTTCAATTCCAGGTATTGGTGATATGACTGCTGCCATTATCATTTCTGAAATTGGTGACATTAATCGCTTTAATAATCCGGGTCAAGTTTTAGCGTTTGCAGGACTAGATCCTTCAGTTAAACAATCCGGCACTTTTAATGCATCTTCTACAAGAATGAGCAAACGTGGTTCTTCTTTACTTCGTTATGCCCTTATTCTTGCAGCAAACAATGTTCAATTAAACACTAAAACTTTCAATGACTATTATAACACTAAAAGACTTCAAGGTAAACTCCATTACAATTCTTTAGGTCATTGTGCTGGAAAATTAGTTAGAACTATCTTTTATATGTTAAAGAATAATGTCAATTTTAATTTAGATTAATTTTTTCAAAGAACTTTGCTTATTTTATTGTCTTCATTGACAAAAATCGTAACCGTAACCTCACTTTACGGTGCGTTGCTGTGAAATAATTTTTGTTTTTTAATTATTTTAATTTCTTTCCAAAAAAACTATTGACTTTTCATAGTTGGTCTCCTAAAACGTAATAACTTTCTTAAGTTTTTTATTAAATTCAACCCTTGGAAGCATAATAACCCTAGAACAATTAATACATTTAATTTTTATATCAGCACCTAACCTAACAATCTCCCATTCATTAGTACCACAAGGATGAGGTTTCTTCATAACAACAATACTTCCTAACCTATAATCCTTATCCATTGTGAACCACCACCTGAGGAAAAGGAATTTCAATATTATTACTATCAAGTGCCTCTTTAATTTCACGTCTTAAAACTCTTTCAATTTGCAAATGCTCCATAGGCACAGTATCAACTGTAACACGATAAGAAACAGAACTATCATCAAAACTTTGAAGACCTAACAATTTAATATCACCCTTCAATCCTTTAATTGACTTATTTAACTTAGAAAACAAATTACTAAGAACATCCTCTAACTTATCAATATCAGTATTATATGAAACAGGAATATCAATTATCGCAACCGATTTTTCTAAACTATGATTAATAACCTCTTCAATTAAATGGTTAGGAATAATCATAATCTCACCCGTATAAGCCTTAATTTTAGTAGACTTAATACCAAGATCAATTACTTCACCTCTAAAACCCTTAACAGTTATAGTATCACCAATTCTATACTGATTTTCAAAAATAATAGAAACACCAGCCACAAAATCTTTAAGTGTATCCTGAACCGCTAAACCAGCAACTAATCCAACTATACCCAAAGAAGCAATTAAAGTCTTAGTATCAATACCAAATATATCAAGAATCATAACTAAATCAATAACAATAATAAAATATTTAATCAAATTATTAATCAAACCATTAATTGTCTTACTTTTTTTATTATCAATACGCTTACTTTTAAACCTAAAAACATTATTAACAACCTGTTTCAAAAAAAGATAAATAACAATAGAAACCAAAATAATTAGAACAGGACCAACAATTTCCTTAACTAAAATTACATTCAAAATATCATTCATACTATATATCCTTAATACCTAAAATCTCTAAAATTCTATTCAAATCAGCACCATTATTATAAGATATTTCTATTTTTTTATCCTTAATTTTAATCCTCGTATCAAACTTATCACGAAGCAAATCCTCAACATACTTATACTCATTACTAAAACTCTTTCTTTTAACTGGAACTTTCTTAGAAACATCATTACCACTCGTAATATTTTCTATATCACGAACCACAAGATTTTCATCAACAATTTTATTAGCAAGTTCAACAATCTTCTCATCAGACTCCAATTTACTTAAAGCCCTAGCATGACCCATTGTAATTCTATTATCAGATACCATCTGTTGAACAACAGTAGGCAATCTCAAAAGACCTAAAATATTAGTAATATGACTTCTACTTTTACCAACACGACGCGCTAAATCATCCTGAGTCAAATTCAAATGTTCAATCATAGACTTATACGCCAATGCTTCCTCAATAACATTCAAATTTTCCCTCTGCAAATTCTCAAGCAAAGCAATCTCCATCATCTGTTCATCAGTAAAATTTCTAATAATTGCCGGAATCTTATCAAGACCAGCCATCTTAGAAGCCCTAAAACGACGCTCACCAGCAACAATATCATATCCCTTAATACTTTTCTTTACAATAATAGGCTGAAAAACACCATGTTCCTTAATCGAAAGCGAAAGTTCTTTCAAAGAATCTTCATCAAAAACCTTTCTAGGTTGATAAGGATTAGGCCTTAAATCACTAATATTTAAATCAACAATTTCCTCCTTAGACGCACTTTCATAAATTCTTTGTTCAACACTCTCTAAATCAAGATTTTCACTATTAAACAAATCTTCCAAACCCCTACCAAGCGCTCTTTTTTTATTCTCCATTTCTCTCAATCACCTCTTTAGCTAAATTAAGATAAGCCTCAGTCCCTCTACTATGAGGATCATAAGCAATAATTGGCTTACCATGACTAGGAGCCTCAGAAAGCCTTACCAATCTAGGAATAATAGTATCATAAACACGTTCTTTAAAATAACTTTTTATATCTTCAACAACCTCTAAACCTAAATTAGTTCTATTATCAAGCATAGTCAAAAGTACACCTTCAATATCCAAATTAGGATTCAAACTCTTTTGTGCTAACATAATCGTATTTAAAAGTTGCATAATTCCCTCTAAAGCAAAAAACTCACATTGAACAGGAATAATAACCGAATTAGCAGCCGTTAAAGCATTAGTAGTTAAAATACCCAAACTAGGTGGACAATCAATTATAATATAATCAAAAGCCTCCTTAGCAATATCCAAATACTTCTTCAACTGAGAACCCTTAGAAAAACCAGGCTCCAATCTACTCTTTTCCATAAGTTCAATATCAGCACCTGCTAAATTAATAGTTGCAGGAATAACATACAAATTCTTAAACTTAGTTTTTATAACAACATCATCCAAAGTCGCTTCATCAATTAATAAATCATATACACTTTTAACAATCTCTCCCTTATCAATACCAATTCCTGTACTAGCATTTCCTTGAGGATCCAAATCAACTAACAAAACTTTTTTCTTTAAAGCCCCCAAAGAAGCAGCTAAATTTATACTAGATGTCGTCTTTCCAACGCCACCTTTTTGATTAACTAAGGCAATTACCTTACCCATAATATCACCATCTTCTATGTCAAACTACATATCATTTTATCATACTTTGCTATTTTTTTCTATTGAATTAGAAAAAAAGGTAAAAAAATAAAAAAGTCATAGTTACTAAATAATTTTTATCAATACTTTCTTATTAAACATCATTTATAATATATTAAAAAAAATCTAATAAAATGATTTTTATCAGATTTTTTCAAAATTCGCGTCTCGCTTCCGCGAGAGAGGCAGTCTGCACGAGCATAATTTCATTATGCTTCCGCAGACGGAGTAGACAAGCTACTCCTGACAAACCTCTGCTCCT
>CANRPB010000041.1 GCA_947632415.1 uncultured Bacilli bacterium | reverse complement strand
TCAGAACTAACAAAAATAGGAGAGAAAGATTTAGATGGATTTTTTAATCTAAATAGTAATGGTGAATTACTAAATGGATCTAATCCTACACCAACAACTATTCCATTTACAGGAAAGGCTCCAGAAGGAGGAAGTGTAGTTCTAGATGAAGGCTCAGTAGAGGCTGCATGTCTAACCATAGGTGACTATAAAGTAACAATGATAGGAGGAGAAGTATACTCAACGGAAAAAGGAAAATGTAGTGGAATAGAAGTATACTTGAATCCAAAACCAGAAGAAGGACAAAGTACAAGTTGTACAAAGGAAGAATATAATAGTAATTCAGGTACAGATAAAAAAGAAGGATGTATGAAATGGTATGTATATGATGTATCAGATAATGAATATACAATGATACTAGATCATAATACATCAAATGAAATAGCTTGGGCATCCCAAACCGATTATGATGCAACTAATGGAAAAGCAACAGAGTTAGGAATAACATATTCAAATGGAACAGCTCCAACCGAAGGTTATGATAGTTGTACAGCAAGTGATGGAACAAAGACAGGATGTAATTATAAAGGCCCATTAACCGCATTAACCGCATTAAAAACTGATACAGAAAATTGGACTGGCATAAGTAATAGAACAGATAAATACACAGCAGCTACTAATACTGAAGGTACAAATGGATATACGATTGATTACAAAAATTACAAAGCAAAATTAATAAGTGCGGAAGAAGTGGCAGCTATAGTAAGAAAGTCTGATTGGAATGCATCAAATGAATTTTTTTATTTAGACGGAGCATATAGTACCAGTGATACCAATGGAAAGTGGCAAACACAAGTGGCTAATGCATCCAATCTAAGTAATTATGCATGGTTGTATAATAATCTAACAGAATGTGAAAGTCGCGGTTGTAGTCAAAATACTAGTACTGTTAATGCATATGGATATTGGACAAGTACGGCCCGCGACGGTGTTTCGTCTAATGCGTGGTCTGTGGGCTACAGTGGCACCTTGACCAATGTTTATGTGAATAACGCCCGCCGCGGCGTCCGCCCAGTAATAACCGTTTCTAAGTCTAATATTATTTCTTAATAATTAAAGATTTGTTTTAAGATTAAAACTTGATAAAAAGTTAATGTAAAAGTTAATGTTTTTGTCAGGTTTTTCTATATTTGAAAAAGTGTTTAAAAAGTGATATACTTGTACTAGCTATTGAGGTGGTATTTTGAGAAAGTTTTTTTTGAAATTAAAGAGTAAAATAGTTAATTTTAGTTTTAAGGATTATTGTAAGAAGAATGTTTTGTTTTTGAGTTTTGTTTTGGCTTCGGTTATTAATGGTTTGTTACTTAGGGGATTGACAGTTAAGAATTTTTTTGATGTTAGGCCTATTATTGCTGATGCTGGTATTGTTATTTTGATTGGTGCTTTTGGCTTTCTTGTTAAGCCAAAGAAGAGGTTTTTGTATTATTTAGTGTGGTCGATTCTTTTTTCTGTTATTTGTATTATTAATTCGATGTATTATACTAATTATTTGTCTTATTCTTCTATTTCTCTTTTTGCTACTTCTTTTTTAATTGTTGATGTTGGTGATGCGATTGTTGAAAATGTGATGGAAATTAAGGATTTTTGTTATTTGTGGCAAATTCTTTTTATAGTTTTAGTTCATATTAAACTTAAGAGGGCTAATTATTATGATAATTTTTCTAGAACGGTTAAGGGTTTTAGAAATGCTGTTTTTTTGGGTATTTCCTTTTTTGTGGTTTTTGCTTGTACTTTGAGTTCTACTGATATTGGAAGGATTTTTAAACAGTGGAATAGGGAGTATATTGTAATGAGGTATGGTATTTATACTTATCAGTTTAGTGATCTTTTTGCTAGTTTGACGCCTACTATTAATAGTATGTTTGGTTATGATAAGAATGCTAAGATGTTTAGGGAGTATTATGAGGATAATAGTTATGTGGCATCTAATAATGAGTATTCTAATATTTTTGAGGGTAAGAATGTTTTGGTTATTCATGCTGAGAGTGTTCAGAATTTTGTTATGGATACTAGTATTAATGGTGTTAGTTTGACTCCTAATTTGAATAAGTTGGCTAGTGATGGAATATATTTTAATAATTTTTATGCTGAGGAGAGTGTTGGTACTAGTAGTGATAGTGAGTTTACGTTTGCTACGTCTTTGTTGCCTGCAACTAGTGGTACTGTTGCGATTAATTATTGGGATAGGGACTATACTACGATACAGAAGTTGTTTAAGGAAAAGGGTTATTATGTTTTTAGTATGCATGGTAATAATTGTTCTTTTTGGAATCGTAATTTGCTTCATCAGTCGTTTGGTTATGATAAGTTTTATTGTTATACTGATGCTTATAATATTGATGAAACAATTGGTCTTGGGTTGTCGGATAAGTCGTTTTTTAAGCAGTCTATTTCTTATTTGAAGGATATAGATAAAAATCATGATAATTGGTATGGAACGATGATTATGTTGACTAATCATACACCTTTTTCTTATATTGGTGATTATAGTGATTTGGATGTTACTTATAAGTATGATGAGGTTTTAGATAGTGGTGAGGTTGTTACTAAGTCTTATGATTATTTGGAAGGTACTGTTCTTGGAAATTATTTTAAGTCGGTTCATTATGCTGATGAGGCTATTGGACAGTTAATTAAGGATTTGGATCGTGAGCATTTGCTTGATAATACGGTTGTTGTTATTTATGGTGATCATGATGCTAAAATTAAGAAGTCTGAGTATGAATATTATTATAATTATGATTTTAAGACTGGTCATGTTCTTGATAGTGATGATCCTGATTATCATGTTGTTACTGATTATGAGTATGAGGTTAATAGAAAGGTTCCTTTTATAATTTGGACTAAGGATAAGTCGTTTAAGTTGAAGGTTTCTAAAGTTGGTGGTATGATTGATGCAATGCCTACACTTGGAAATATGTTTGGTGTTTATAATAAGTATGCTTTGGGTCATGATTTGTTTAGTGTTAAGGATAATGTTGTTGTTTTTCCTGATGGTAATTGGATTACTGATGAGATGTATTATAATAATCAAAGGGAAGAGGCTTTGCTTTTGGATTCTGATTATTTAATTAGTGTTGATTATATAAGTAAACGTAATTTAATTGCTGATGAGAGAATTTCTATTTCTAATTCTATTATTGTTTATGATTTGATTAAGAGTGTTAATGATCAGATGAATTTGATTAAAAATGGAGGATAGTTATGGTTAAAAAGAAAAAAAGGAAGGTTAAAAAAAGTTTAATTGTTGTTATTATTTTTATAATAGTTATTGTTTGTTTGGTGTTGGTGCCTAAATTTTTTAAGAAGAAGACGAATAATGGTTCTGCTACTCAGGTTGAGGTTATTGATTCGATTGATAGTTTTGGTTATCAACTTAATGATAATGAGACTAAGTATTATAATGAGTTGTTTTTTTCTTTGAAGGAGCTTTTACAGAATGATGATTATAGTGAGGAGGAGTATGCTGTTATAATTGGAAAGTTGTTTTTGGCTGATTTTTATGATTTAAATAGTAAAGTTATGAAGAGTGATGTGGGTGGTACTCAGTTTGTTTATAGTGATTATCGTGGTGATTTTGAGTCTGGTGCGGTTGATACTGTTTATAAGTTTATTGAAAGTAATGTTTATGGTGATAGAAAGCAGAATTTGCCGGTTGTTAAAAGGGTAGAGATGGTTGATGTTAGTAATGATAAGTTTAAATATGGTAATGAAGTTGATAGTTCTGCTTATTTTTTAACTATGGAGATTAGTTATGAAAAGGATTTAGGTTATCCTAAGAAGGTGTCGCTTGTGTTAATTCATAATAACGATAGATTAGAGATTGCAAGGATAGATACGATTAATTAGAGGGTATAATAAAAAAAGAGATTGTTCTCTTTTTTTATTCGGTTTCTTCGGTTGGTTGTGTGGGAATACCTGGTACTTGTGGTGTGGTTGGTTCTTGGTTGTTATTGTTTTGGTTGTTGTCTGTTTTTTGGTTGTCTTCTGAGTCATCGTTTTTTTCGTTGTCTTTTTGGTTGTCGTTTGGTTTTGTTTGTGTGTCATTTGGTGTACCGGGGATGGTTGGTTCTGTAGTTGTATTTTGTTCTTGTTGTTTTGGTTTTTCGTATTCGTAGACGCTTAGTGTTATTCCTTTGCTTTTGCTTACGAATTCTACGTCCATACCACTTGGAAGACTTTGTTTTGCTACTTGATTGTCTAGGTTTTCTGTGCTTGTTTTTATTTTTTCGATTGTGAGCGCTATTCCTCTTGTACTACAGTAACTTTGGGCTTCTATAACGTTTCTACCTATAAATGATGGTAGTATTGATATTCCTTTTTCGTTGTATGTTTTTTTGCCTATTATTGTTTCTTCGTATGGTGTGTTTATGTCGAAGTTGTATTCTTTTGTTATTGTTTGATTTTTTATTCCTAAGTTTATTTTCATGGCTTCGCTTATGTCGTTTATGCTTCCTTGATATGGTACAAAGTTGTATAGTGCTAGTTTAGAGCCAGTGTTGTTGATACTATCATAGTCAACGATTGTTTGATCGTAACCGCTTAGGTATAGTCTTTCAAAGCCGATTAGACTTGATAGGTCGGTTGTATTGCTTGTGTTTTTGATTAGTATGTCTTTGGCTATGTTGTAAAATGATAGTATGTTTTCGGTTGACATGTTTGTTTCCATACTTTCGCTGATGCTGTTTAGCATTTCGTAGAAGGTGTCTACGGAGTTGATGTTTTTTAGTTTGTTTAGCATGGCTTGTATTACTAGTTGTTGGTTTTGACCACGGACGAAGTCGTTGCTGTTATAGTTTGTCCATTCTTTGCTACAGTATTGAGGCCATGTGTGTCTGTTTCTTGCTAGGGCGAGGGCTTGTTCTCCGTTTAGTGTTTGTTGTCCTTTTTTGACGTAGATGGTATTTTTTCCAAATTGTCTATTACTGTTGCTTTCGCAGAAACTATATGGTACGTCGACGTCGACTCCTCCTAGGGCATCTACTATATTAACAACGCCTTTGAAGTTTATTTTTATGTAGTAGTCGATTGGTATGTCAAACATGTTTTCTATTGTTTTCATCATGCATGTTTCTCCGTACCATGCTGCGTGTGTTATTTTGTTTTTTCTTTGGCCGGCGAAGCATGATATTGGTGTGTATGTGTCTCTTGGTATGCTTAACATGGTGGCGTTTAGTGTTTTGGGATTAAATGTTATTAGAACGAGTGAGTCTCCGTTGAATGAGCTTCCTTTTATTTGTTCTTTTTCTGAGTCGACACCCATTAGTAAAATTGTAAATGGTTCGTCTAGGTTTTTGGTGTTTAGTGTTGTTTGTACTTTAACGTTTTTGTCTTTTGTGTATATTATTTTTGTTTTTTCTCCTAGTGTTTCTAGGCCTTCGATGTTTGCGAATAGTATTGAGTAGTTTGTTGGTAGAAAAATTGCGTTTATTTTTTCGTCTAGTAGGTCATTTATCATGTCTAGGTAATTTGAGTATTCAACGAGTTCGTTTTGTAGTTTGTTTTCTTCTATTATTTCGTGTGGTATTTGGTATCCGTCGATGCTTTCGGTGTCGTTAAGTATTCCTATTTTTTCGTTTTTTATGTCTTCTATTGTTTCTATGTTGCTTGTTTTTAGGGTGATGATGCTTGCTGAGTATGTTTGTGATGTTGCGCTTATATTGGCAATGGCGCTGTATATTTTGTTTATGTTGTAGCCGATGATGATTATTCCGGTTGCGAATAGGGTTGCGAATAGGGTGATTATGAGTATTTTTATTTTTTTTCGTTTAAAGGTGTTTTTTATTATGGATATGGTAAACATTATTGAGAGAAGGATGAAAAATATTAGTATTCCTATTCTGAGTATTGTTTCTATTTTTTTTAGTAGTAGTAGTGAGTAGCTAAAGTATCCAATGCTTAGTGCTAAAATAATGATGTTGTATATTAATAGTGTTAAACTTATTTTGTCGTTAGTTAACTTCTTCATAAAGTCCTCCTTGTAGTATTATTGTTATTATTAGGGCTACGAATATGCTTACTGCTGGTGTTACTAGTATGTGTCCTGAGAATAGGGCTAGTAATAGTATTAGTAGTATACTTAGTTTGTATTGTGTGTTTATTAAGTTGTGTTTTTTTAGTTTGTTTATGAGTTTTTTTGATAATGGTATTAGTATGTATAGGTATAGTAGTGTTCCAATTATTCCGTTTCGATAGAATATTTCAAAGTAATCGATTTCTATGGTTTTGGTGCTTGTTTGGTCGGTTCCGTAGTTTTCAATATAGCCAATTCCTAGTATTTTTTCTGGTAGGTGTGCTTGTTTGTATGTTTCGTTGGTGTTTTTTAGGAATGTTAGTCGTTGACTGAATATGAAGTGGTCTATTAGTTTATAGTTTGTTATTACTTCTAGGTAATTGTTGAATCCAAGGTAGTTTTTGTGTATTTGAATGTTTTTGTAGAATGCTGTTTTGGGGATAATTATTATTGAGGTTATTGTTATTATTATGGTTGTGATTATTGTTAGTGTTATTTGTTTGTATTTTTTATTTTTTATCCATTCTATAAGGTAGTATATTAGGGTTCCTATTGTGCATATGCCGATACTTAGTATGGGTACTTTGGTGCCGATGCTTGCTGATGCGTATAGTATGGATATTGTTATGATGATTTTTTTTATTATGTTTGTTTTGTTTTTTATTATGTATATGGTTATGAATGGTAGTAGTATGCTTAGGGTATTTCCTACTGCGTTTGCGGATAAGAACCAGCCTACATTTCCTTGTTTTGAGTGCCAGTAACTGTTGAATCCTGTGTTTGTTATGTTTGGTATGATTATGAATATTAAGTAGATTATGTATGTTATTATTATGTTTTTTAGTTTGATTTTTAGGTTGTATTGTTCGAATATGCTTAGTAGGGTGATTAGAATGACTGGAAAGTAGAATGTGTTAATGGTGTTTTTTAGTTCGTATGTTAGTGCTTGTGGTTCTTTATATATGATTGTTGATATTGAGAATGTTATTATGTATGTTATTAGTAGTATTATAAATAGTATGTTTTGTTTTTTGTTTTTGGTTTTGTCTATGAAAATTAAGTATAGTATTGATAACATTAGGAATATTAGTCTTATAATGGAACTTATTGTTGGTATGTTAAGATAGTTTGTTGATATGGCTGCTGATACATCGAGTAGTGGTTGTGCGTATATGTAGATTATGATGATTTTTTTGATGTATTTTTCTAGGAATTTATTTATTTTTTTCATTGTCAAATTTTCTCCATAGTTCTTCTGTTTCTAGGTCTTTGTGTGTTTTTCTTTTTTCTTTGTATTCGTCAAATGTTCCTATTGCTTTGGCTGGTATTCCGGCAACGACAGTGTTTTCTTTTATGTCTTTTGTTACGACACTTCCAGCAGCAATGATTACGTTTGGTCCGATTTTTATGTTTGGTAGGATTATGGTTCCTGATCCGATGAAGACGTTGTCCATTATTTCGATACATCCTTTTTGATATTCATAGAATCCATCATTTAGGTTGTTTAGAACGTTGTTAACGAGGTCATGGTTTATGAATGTTACATTGCTGGCAACGGTTACATTGTCGTGAAATTTTATTAGTTCTGGGTCTGATGGTATCATTCTTGGTTGAAAAAAGAAGTTTTTTCCTACTGATTTAAATATATTGTGTTTTATGATATATTGTGTTCTTTTTTTGCTTTCAAATATTAAGGCTATTCTTAGTCTTGTTAGTTGTTTTTTTGTATATTTTTTCATATTTTTACCTCTACTGTTATCTTTTATATTTTAACATATATTGTTTATTTAGACAATCTTGTGATAGAATTATTGTTATATTTTTGATTGTTGGTTAGTATAATGTAATAAATTTGGTTTTATTTTATTGACAAGTGTGATTAATTACGATAAAATTGTGTTGTTGATGTAGATGGGTCTATAGCCAAGTGGTAAGGCATGGGACTGCAACTCCCTGATCGTTGGTTCAAATCCGACTAGGCCCTCCAATTTTGTTTTTAAACTTGCTTAAAGGAAACATTCAATAGTAGCCTGTTGAGTGTAGCCTAATGTTTGCTTCATCTAAATCATTGTTGAGTTGGATGGATTTCTTTTATATTAAAACTATAAACAGTAAAAGGAAGATAATTATTATTATCTATGTTTGACAGAAAAAAGTTATTTGACTTTTTTTTGTTTTAATTTTGTAAAATTTAGTTTAAGCCTTGCATGAATATTAATTTTATGATATTATGTATTTGGCAAGAGAATTTGCATAAAATAAAAAAAGGAACATTCAATAATGCTATGTTGGGTGTCGCCTAATTGTTTTTGACGCCACCTAAATCATTGCTGAGTTAGGTGGATTTACTTTTATATTAAAACTATAAATAGTAAAAATAATAAAAGGAAAATAATAATTACTAGAGATAGGATTAAAAAATCTTTCTTGTTCATATTATCGCCTCCCTTCAATTAAGAAGTTTGGCTCCACCCAACTTATTAAATGTTCCAATAACAATTATACTATACGTATAGTTTTGAAACAAGTAAATAACTATAAAAATAAATATTTTTTTGTGAAATATGATATATTTATATTAGTTATTACTATCTATTATTTTGTTTTAATTTTGTAAAATTTAGTTTAAGCCTTGCATGAATATTAATTTTATGATATCATGTATCTGGCAAGAAAATTTGCATAAAATAAAAAAAGGAACATTCAATAATGCGTATGTTGGGTGTCGCCTTAATTTTGGTTCCACCTAAATCATTGCTGAGTTAGGTGGCTTTCTTTTATATTAAAACTATAAATAGTAAAAGGAAGATAATTATTATTATCTATGTTTGACAGAAAAAAGTTATTTGACTTTTTTTTGTTTTGATTTTGTTTATAATTTGTATAAAATAAAAAAGGAATATTCAGTTTTTGTATGTTTTAATATAGTTGATATTTTATTAAATGGGTAAAGAGATGAGTTAGAAATAGTTTTGGTGATGATTTTTTAGTTCTTTTATTTTTGATAATTTAATTTTAATCCATTATTTATGGATTTTTTTCTGTTATTTTTTTTAATTGTTTGTTATAATTGTTGTAGGATAAAAGGGTGATGTTATGAAAAGTCGTGGTTTTACTTTAGTTGAGTTAATGGGTGTTATTACAATACTTGCTGTTCTTTCTTTGATTATTGTTCCTATTGTTGACAAAAATTTGAAGAGGGCTAAGGATGATATGTATAGTATTCAAATTGAGAATATAAGATTATCGGCGGAGAATTATTATTCTGATAATATTTTGCTTAAACCGAGTGATGGTAATTATAGTTTTATTAAGTTGGATAAGCTTATATCTGAGAATTATATGGATAGTAATGTTAAGAATGTTAAGACTGGTGAGCCTTTTAGTGATGTTTATGTTCAATTAGAGAATAAGGGTGGGGCTTTTATTTATAAGGTATGTCCACTTGAGGGTGAGTGTGAAGATTATGTGGAATAATTTAATTATTTAAATTTTGTGTTTGTTTGGTGTATAATTATTTTTGATAATGAAAGGAGTTCATATGAAAATTAGTAGTATTAATTTGGAGGTAAGTGCGGTTAGGAGAAGTCAGTATCCGACTGATAATAAGCCTGAGTTTTTGCTTGTTGGTAGGTCTAATGTTGGAAAGAGTAGTTTTATAAATACGATAATTGGTAGGAAGAATTATGCTAGGACGTCTTCTAATCCTGGTAAGACACAGACGATTAATTTTTATTTGGTTAATGATAATTTTTATTTGGTTGATGCTCCTGGGTATGGTTTTGCTAATCTGAGTAAGGCTAAGCAGAAGAAGTTTGGGCTTATGATGGAGGATTATTTGATTAATCGTTCTAATTTGAAGTGTGTGTTTATGTTGGTTGATTTTAGACATAAGTTATCTAATGATGATATTATGATGTATAATTTTTTGAAGTATTATAAGTTGCCTGTTGTTATTGTGGCGACAAAGACGGATAAAATTGGTGTTACTTTGCAACAGAAACAGAGAAATTTGATTCTTAGTGATTTGGATCTAGTTGTTGGTGATGAGTTTGTTATGTTTTCTAATGTTACTAAATTAGGTAAGAAGGAAGTTGTTGAAAAAATAGAGAGAACTATTTGATTTTTATCTCACTCGTGTTTTATTTTCATAAAATAATCTAGGTGGTTTTTATGAAGATTGATGTTAGAGGTAATAATTTAATAGTTTTTTTAAATAGTCGTGTTTCTTCTAAAATTGATTTTTTTGATAAAATGGGATTGGAGGATTATTTTAGAGATTTGTTTTTGAAGTTTAAGGATATTTATAGTATAGATGTAAGTGGTAGTTATAATATTGAGGTTTTTATTGATAAGAGTTATGGTGTTATTTTAAATATTCAAAAGGATAATATGGATTTTTTTGATTATTATGATGATAGTATTGATATGAAAATTACTATTTCTAGGTGTGGTAATTTTTTGTATAAGTTAATTGGTGATGTTGGAAGTGTAATTGATAGTTGTGATGTTTATTATTTTGATGGTGATATATATATAAGACCTCATGGTGTTAATTTTTTACAGATGGGTTATATTCTTGAAAATTCTTTGATTATTTATGGTGATGAAAGTGATTTTGTTGTTAAAAAAGGAAAATTGTTAAATGTGAAAAAATTAGTTTGATTATGTTTAAAAATATGTTACAATTGTTGTAGGATAGGATAAGGTGGTGATGGTATGAAGAAGAGAAATGGTTTTACATTAATTGAGTTATTGGCTATTATTGTTATTTTGGCAATTATCGCTGTAATTACAGTTCCAATTATTTTAAATATTATTGAAACTGCAAGAAAAGGGGCTGCTAAGAATAGTGTTACTGGTTATGGAAAAGCGGTAGAACTTGCTTTTACACAGTATCAATATAAAAAGGAATTAGATGGTGTAGATAATTCTACTGATTTTAGTGCTGATGGAAAAACTAAGATACAAGTAACTGTTAAGGATA
>CANRPB010000040.1 GCA_947632415.1 uncultured Bacilli bacterium | reverse complement strand
TAATTATTAATATTCCATCCATATAAATCACGTTTTTATTTTATAATATTTTTTTATTTTTATCAATGTTATTTTTTTATAGTTATAGTTTAATGTTTAAATACAAAAAAATCTAATAAAATATCAAATAGTGATTTTTATCAGATTTTTTCAAAATTCGCGTCTCGCTTCCGCGAGGTAAGGATTTTCTTTTCTTTCTTTTCTTAGTTCATGATTTTATCATGTTCTATCTTTCTTAGTTTTTCGGCTTTGTCGCTTATCCTTGCCCGGAACGCGACACTATGGCAAGTCATGCTTGCCACGCATGACCCGCACACCAGCCTTTTCTGCTGGTGCGCAGTCACTTCCCTACTGCCTTGTTTTCCATTCTTCTTTCCGTTCTTGTTCTTTGATACCTTTTTTCGTTCTCATTATTCTTGGAGAAATTTAGATTTTGAGACGGTTATTACTGGGCGCACGCCGTAGTCGTAACCACCGTACACGTAGTTGCCGTCCAAGCGGCCAAAGTAGTGCACATACCACGCGTAATAGGAGATGCCGGCGCTAGGAGAAGACGTCCAATATCCGTTCGTACCACTATCTGCTGTTTTACATCCATATGATGTACATCCACTTGTATTATCAAACAACCACCAATATTTACTTATTGTACCAGTTGTATCACAATTGTCATCATTGAAACAATCGGCTGTCTGCTTATCTAATAGGAACGAACCACTTTGTAATGTCCACGGTTCTTCTGGACTGGAAGATATACTATAATTATCACCTGATCTATCATTTTTTGTTATCTCTGCTATCTCCTCCGCTGTTATTAAACGGGCTTTATATCCGTTACTTGAATAATCTATCGTCCATTCAAATCCATTGTTAGGTGAATAAGTATCACTTGATGGTATCACATCTGTTTGCCAACCTTCTGTATCTGTTTTCAATTGGTCTAATAATGTTAGTGGGCCTCTGTTATTATTACCATAACTTCCATAAGTACCTTCTGGAACACTTCCACCTGAATATGTTATTCCTACATCTGATACCTTTTGTTCAGCATTACCATAATCTGCTGAAGATACCCATACCAATTTTTCTGTTGTATTATGGTCTAATATCATTGTATATGTACCACTTGAAGGATTATTTGGTTCTGAATCTTTATATACATACCACTTCATACAGCCTGTCTTTGTTCCCGTTTTACTGTTTTGTTTTGCAGTTTCTTCGGTACATTCAGTTGCTAAATTTGTTGGATCTAAGTATACCTCTGCTATATATGTTTCAGTTTCTTCTCCAATAGGAAATTTTATATTATTTTTATATTGTGGTTGATCTCCAACTAAACCTCCACCACTATTAGCGCAATCACCTTTTCCATTTGTTGTAAATTTTCCATCTTTTAATTCTACTTTATAATCATCAATAACAAGGCAAGCACCTGTCACAATACTATCATCGATTGTCACTTTTCCTCCACTTGGTTTTGTTCCTGAAAATGATATTAGAAAATTCTTGGTTTCATCCCCTATACTTGTTATAGAACCATCGTTACCAACTGTATATTCTCCATCTAATGAAAAATCTGAATTTTTCGATAATTCTGTTACATAATATTTATTGATGGAGTCTTTATAGCCATATGCCGAGTCTATTGCTGCTCCCTTTCTTGAATTCTCAATTATATTTAATATTATTGGGACAGTTATTACTGCAATTATCGCAAGTATTACTATTATAGCAAGTAGTTCTATGAGGGTAAAGGCCTTTATTTTATTGGACTGGATAACCCCCCCTCTAGGTTACTATTTGTTAACTTTATTTTTTTATATTTCATTTTCTACACTCCTTTTATTTGTAATTTATTTTACCCACTAATTCATTAATTATTTGATTATAAATAGTTAAATAATTTTCAATAAACAAGTACATATAAACTACAAATTCTATTTTCTTTTATACTTATTATTATTTCCCTTATAGAACTATAGCACTTGCAGTAATCTTTGCTATAATTCTACATTAATAATATATCAAAAAAGATACTTTTAATCAAGTACCTATTTTTAGAAAATTAAAAATATAAGATTTAAATATATAAATATTCTTTTTTTCTATTTGGTATTAGATCGATATCGGTGTTCCACAAGCAAATTGATGATGTTTCTAGACTTTTTTTTACGTCAATTAGTCTTTGATTGGTTGAACCACAGTATTTACAGTCTAGTGATCTGTGTTCTAGCATGAATTTACCGTCTACTAAGACATCAATACATTTTAGAAATTCTATAATACTTTTTTTGGTTTTACTCATTTTGAGTAGTTCTTCAAAAGTATAACCTGTATAACACCATATATTTAATCCTTTTTTGATGGCATACTTAGCAATTTCTAAGCAGGCGTCTGCTTGACACATTGGGTCACCTCCGGAGAATGTTATTCCGTCTTGAAAAACAAGATTGTCTATTTTTTCTTTGATGACTTCGATGTCAATTAAGGCTCCTTCTTTAAAACTATGTGTTGAGGGATTATGGCATCCTAAGCAGTTGTGTGGGCATCCTTGTGTCCATATAACGGTTCTAATGCCAGTCCCATCAACGATACTATCTGTTTGTAAATCAGCAGCAAGTCTTATTTTCATTGCAGCAATTTTCTTTGATAACTTCTTTAATGCCTGTATGCTTTACTCTGTCTTTTTCTTCGGCTCTTTTTCCGTTGTTGAATCTTTTTACATCTCCTGCAAGATATCCTGTAACTCTTCTAATTCTTTCAAAACCAATTCCCTCTCCAACTATTTTTTCCATAAAATCATCCTTTCTAACAATCACAATTTAAGTTGTTTATTACTTCTAGTGGTACACTGTCAAATTCTTTTCTACCACATCCTGGGCATACGTCTCCTATGACTCCAACGTATCCACAAACGGGATCTCTGTCAACTGGGTGGTTGATGGCTCCATAGCCGATGCCACTTTCTTTCATTAGTCTTATGACGCTTTCAAATGCGTCTGTGTTCATAACGGTATTACCGTCAAGTTCAATGTATGTAATGTGTCCACCATTTGTTAAATTATGGTATGGTGCTTCTAGTTTTATTTTGTCGGCAATACTTATATTATAGTAAACTGGTATGTGAAATGAGTTTGTGTAGTATTCTCTGTCTGTAACGCCTTTTATTTTGCCATAAATGGCTCTATCAATATTTACAAATCGTCCTGACAATCCTTCGGCTGGGGTGGCGATTAATGTGAAGTTTAGATTGTATTCACGGGCAAATTCGTCTGTTTTGTTTCTCATAAATTTTATTATTTCGAGTCCGAGTTTTTGTGAGTTAGGGTCTTCTCCGTGATGTTTTCCTGTTAGGGCTTTTAGTGTTTCGGCAAGTCCTATAAATCCAATTGTTAAACTACCGTGTTTTAAAACTTTTCTTAAGCGATCGGTTGGTTTTAGTTTATCTCCATCGGTCCATACTCCTTGTTCTAGTAGAAAAGGAAAGTTGTAGCATCTTTTACTGCATTGAATTTCGAATCGTTCTAGTAGTTGATCTCTTACTAGTTCCATTTTTTCTTCTAATTCATCGAAGAATCCTTGCATGTCGGCTTTTTCTCTTTCGTTTAGACAAATACCGTGTTTAATGGCGATTCTTGGTAAATTTATCGATGTAAATGATAAGTTTCCTCTTCCTCCGGTTGTTTCGTTGTTTCTATCTGTTACGTCGCTCATGACTCTTGTTCTACATCCCATATATCCTACTTCTGTTTTATAGTCGCCTTTTTTATAGTAACTTATATTAAATGGTGCGTCGATAAATGAGAAGTTTGGAAATAGTCTTTTGGCTGATACTTTGCATGCTAGTTTGAATAAATCATAGTTTGGGTCTTCTTTGTTGTAGTTTATTCCTTCTTTTACTTTGAAAATGGATACAGGGAAAATTGGTGTTTCTCCGTGTCCTAGTCCTTCATTGATGGCTAATAAGAAGTTTCTGGTAACCATTCTTCCTTCTTTTGAGGTGTCGGTTCCAAAGTTGACTGATGAAAATGGTACTTGTGCGCCTGCTCTTGAGTGCATTGTATTTAGGTTATGTACAAATGCTTCCATGGCTTGATATGTTATGCGATCAACTTTTTGTAGTGATTTTTCGTAGCTTTTTTCAAATAGTCTTTTTACTGACATTGATTCTTTATAGAATGGTTCAAATATTTCAATGTCGATATCGATGGTTGTGAGTTTGTCTATTTCTTTGGCTACTTTTTCCATGTTGATGAATGTTGTTATGTCTGAGTAATCAAGGAAATCGTATATTTGTTGTTTAAATTGTTTTTTGAATGTTTTTACGACGCCTGGGGCCATATAGTAATCAAAGGCTGGTATGCTTTGGCCTCCGTGTTGATCGTTTTGGTTTGATTGTATAGCAATGGCTGCTAGGGCTGAGTAGGACATTATGTCGTTTGGACATCTTAGAAAGCCATGTCCTGTTGAAAAGCCGTTTTTGAATAGTTTGTCTAGTTCTATTTGCATGCATGTTGTTGTACCCATGGCTAAAAAGTCCATGTCGTGGATGTGAATATCTCCATCGTCGTGTGCTTCGCTGAATTTTGGTTTCATTAGATATGATTTAGCAAATTCTTTGGAGATGGTGCTTCCATATTGAAGCATTGTTCCCATGGCTGTATCTCCATCGACGTTGGCGTTTTCTCTTTTAGCGTCGTCTTCGTTGGCGCTTTTTAGTCCTAATCCTTCGATTGATTTTAAAAATTTGTGGGTCTTTTTTTCGTCAAAAAAGAGTTTTCTTGAGTTGTTTCTTCTTTCGCGGTATTCACTAAAGGCATGGAAAACGTCGGAGTAGCCTTTCTTTTCCATTTCTTCTTCTATCAAGTCTTGAATTTCTTCTATTTTTATTTTGTTTGTTTCTTGCGCTAAGGCTTCTATTTTTTTTATAACGGAGTGATATACTTTTTGAATATCTTTTTCTGTATATTTTCCTTCTTCTATTGTTGGATCGTCAAAGCCTTTTTTTATTGCTATGGCTATTTTTGTTCCGTTAAAGTCGACTAGTTTACGACCGTTTCTTTTTACGACTTTAAGGTTTTCTAATGCGTTTTGTGTTTCAACCATTTTTTTTACCTCCCATACTTTAACTATACTCATTTTATATCAAAGTTTTGGATCAGTCAATAGATTTTTTTATTTTTTTTCAAACATTTGTTTGTGCCTGCCTTTTTCCCCTTTTATTTCTTCATTTTTTGAAAATAATTTTTTTGTTAGTTTACATTTTTTTATTTTTTTTATTTTTTGTCTATTTGTATTTTTTGGTTTTTTTATTGTATTTACGACACATAAACTATTAATTAACGTTTTACATTTTTTGATTAATTTTGTTTTTGGTTGTTTTTTGTTTTTTTGGTTTTTTGATTTTTTCTTGATTTTTGTTATTGAGAATTTTTGGTATTTTAATGGAATATAATGTTATAAGGTGATTCTATAATGAGGAATTTTTTGGTTTTGTTTTTGGTTTTGTTTTTGGTTGGTTGTGGTAGTTTTGATGATAGTGTTGTTACTTTGATTGATGAGAGTGATAATTGTGTTTCTAGTGTTAGTTATCCTAAGACTTCTGAGTCTAAGTTGAATAGAAAAATTAAGAGGTATGTTAAGTCTAGTGTTCGTGATTTTAATAGTAATTATTGTAGTGATGATGTGTTGAGGCAGGAGTTAAATATCGATTTTAAGAGTAATTTGATTAATGAGCGTTATCTTAATGTGGTTCTTGTTAAGACGATTGAGGATGAGGTTTGGGTTAAGACTTTTATTTTTGATGTTTTGAAGCATAAGGAGTTGTCGATTTATGATATTTTGACGGATAATGACTTGATGATTTTATCTGATAAGGTTAAAAGGGGTTTGGGTTATGATAATATAGAGATTAATGATTTGGGTGTACAGTTTGATGATGAGTTTTTGTATGTTTATGTTGGTGATAGTTCGGTTTCTATTCCTTTGGAGGAGTTGGATTTAAGGATTAAGATTAGTAAAGATTTGGAGGTTGTGAAGTCTTATCAGTATAAGAGTGTTAGCAAGGTGATTGATCCTAATGGGAAGGTTATTGCTTTAACTTTTGATGATGGTCCTAGTAGGTATACAAGATTGATTGTTGATTTGTTGAATGAGTATGGAGCTAGTGCGACTTTCTTTGTACTTGGTAATAAGGTGTCTATTTATAGTGATACGCTTAAGTATGTGCTTGATAGTGGTAATGAGATTGGTAATCATTCTTATAGTCATAAATGGCTTACGCATGTGAGTGAGGAGGAGTTGATTAGTCAGATTAATCAAACTCAGGATGTTATTTTTAATACTTTGGGTTATACGCCAAGGTTGGTTCGTCCTACTTATGGTTCTGTTAATCAGACTATTAAGGATAATGTTAATTTAGATATTGTTTTGTGGAATGTTGATACGCTTGATTGGAAGTATAGAAATTCTAATAAGATTTTTAAGAATGTTTTGCCTAAGATTGATGATGGTAAAATTGTTCTTATGCATGATACTTATGAGTATACATATAATGCGTTAAAGTTGTTGTTGCCAAAGCTTAAGGATCTTGGATATCAATTTGTTACGGTTAGTGAGTTAAAAGAAGTAAATAGTATTAGGAATGAATTAAATAAGAACGGATAATAGTGAAGAGATAAAACAATTAGATATCCAAATTATCGTTTCATTGATTGTTATTGTTACGGTTATTTTGTCGATTGTTCTTACTTATAATCAAAAGCTTGATTTACAGAATAGGAAAACTTTGTTTTCTAAGAGGAGAACGCATGATATTTCTTATGTGAATAGATTGGTTATATTAATTACTAGTATTATTTTCTTGTATATAAATTATAAGTTGTATTTAATTTCGAAAAAAAAAGGTGAAGACTTGAAAGTCTACTACCTACAAATTTTTGCATCTGTTTTAACGATTATTGCTTCGGCGATTGTTTTGTATGTTGTTTCTAAGGAGACGGTTGGGGATGAGGTTGCGGATGTGGAAAATCCTATTATTTAGTTGTGATTGTATGTTTCGCATATTTTGTCTAGGGCTTCTATTAGTTTGTCTGCTTCTTCGAAGTTGTCAAGGCGTGTTCCACTAGCAAGGGCGTGTCCTCCGCCGCCGAATTGGGCGACTATTTCGTTTATTATTGGTCCTCTTGATCTGATTGATCCTCTAATGGTATTGTTGTTGTTTTTATCAACGGTGAATACTGCCCAAACGATTATTTCGTTTATAAAGTTGAAGTTGTTGACCATGTTTCCGGCTGTTGCGGCGTCAACTTCGTATTCGTTTAGCATTTCTTCGGTTATTTTTAAGTAGGCAAAGCCGTTTTTGGTTATGGTCATGTTGTTTGATATGAAGCCTTCGAATTTTATTTCTTTTAGTGGTCTTAGGTATAGTTCTTCGTATATGTTTGTGAAGTCAAGGCCACTTTTGTCTATTAGTTTTGATACTAGGTAGAAGGTTTTGCTTGATGTGTATGAAAATAAGAACCTATTGGTGTCTGCTACTACTCCGATGTATAGTTTTTTTGCGATATTTTCGGTTAGTTTTAGTTTGGTGTTTAAAATTAGCTCTATTATCATTTGTGAAGCACTGCATGATGTTTCGTCTATCCATTCTACGTCGCAGTATTTTTCTACGAAGGGATGATGGTCTATTTTTATGGAGTATAGGGGTTTGGTGGTGATGCCATCTACTCTTTTTTCGTTTGGTGTGTCTGTTACAATTAGAAGTGATTTTTTGATTGTTTCTTCGTCAACGCTGTCTAGTGAGCCTATGTATCTGAATCGAGATGCTGGGCAACCAATTGCGTATACTTTTTTGTTTGGGAATGTTTCTTGGATGGTTTTTTTTAGCGCTAATTGGCTTCCTAGGGCGTCTGGGTCTGGTCCTACATGACGGGCAATTATGATGCTGTCGTATTTTTTGATGATTTTATATATTTTTTTGCATATTGATTTATTCATAGATTACTCTTTTCTATAGTAGGTTGTAGGCATCACGTGCTATCATAACTTCTTCGTTGGTTGGAATTACGTAACATGGTATTTGTGAGTTTTTAGTTGATATTATTGCTTCTTCGCCGATACATTTTTCGTTTTTTTCTTTGTCTAGGTGTATTCCTATAATGCTTAGTCTGTTTAGAATTTGTTCTCTAAAATAGAATGAGTTTTCTCCTATTCCTGCTGTGAATATTATGGCGTCACATCCATTCATTTCAAAGTAGTATTTGGCTATATAGTCTACAACACGGTTTACGAACATATCTCGTGCTAGTATTGCTCTTGGGTCATTTTCTAGGCATCCTTGCATGATGTCTCTTGCGTCACTGTATTTGCCACTTATTCCTATAAAACCACTTTGTTTGTTCATAGTTGTTTCGATTTCTTCGATTGTTTTTCCTTTTCTCATAAGATATGGAATTATGGTTGAGTCTATATCTCCGCATCTTGTTCCCATGATGAGTCCGGCATTTGGGGTTAGTCCCATTGATGTATCGATGCATTTTCCGTTTACTACGGCACTTATACTGGCTCCGCTTCCTAGGTGGCAGGTAATTAGTTTTGTGTTTTGTTTTTTTAGTAGTTCGTTTGCACGAATTGATACGTATTGATGGCTTGTTCCGTGAGCACCGTATTTTCTAATATTATATTTTTCTTTCCATTCATATGGTAGAGCATATAAGTATTTGTCTTCTTTCATTGTTTGATGGAATGATGTATCGAATACTACAACTTGTAAAGCATTAGGGAATACTTCTTGGGCTGCTTTTATTCCTGTTATAGCAGCGGGATTATGGAGTGGCGCAAGTGGTGATAGTTCTTCTATTTTTTTTAGTACGTCTTCGTTTACAATTACTGATTTATCGAAGTAACTTCCTCCTTGTACGACGCGGTGGCCCATTGCTTTTATTTCATCTAGTGTTTCTACTATTTTATAGTTTATTAATTCGTTTACAATTATTTCAAAGGCTTGTTTGTGGTCAACAACTTTGATTTCTTTTTTTATTTTTTCTCCATTTATTTTTATTGTATAAAAACTTCCTTCTATTCCTATTCTTTCGATATAACCGCTGATTAAAACTTTTTCTTCTGGCATTTCGTATGCTGTGAATTTCATTGATGAACTTCCAGCATTTATTGATAATATTTTCATATATAACCTCGTTTCTATATTTCATATTATAACTGATTTATTTGGTTTTATCAATAGTATAAATTTTAAAATCAGGATAGTACCTTTTTTAGATATTATTATTTATTTGTCTAATCTCTTCAACGGTTAAACCTGTAATTTTTGATATAGTATTTATATCAATATTTTCTTTTAAAGAATTTTTGACAATTTCTTGTTTTTCTTTTTGCATACCTATTTGTATTCCATTTTTCTCACCCTCAGATCGCATTGAATTCATCATTTTTTTATTAACAATTTCTCTATCATATTCATCAACAAAATTATCATTCATTCCTAACCTCTCCAATTCTTCTATGATATATAGATTAGAGTCATTCTTGACTGAATTTCGCATTTCTTCATAACTTTTTGATGAAAATAACCATAATCTTTTATCAATTTCACTATATTCATCATAACACTTTTCATGAAAAAAAGGCAAGAATATTTCAAACATTTTGATATCATCATATTTTATTCCTAACTCATGTGAACCAAACCATGAATATATTATAGAATATTTATCATATTTCTTTTTTTTATAATCGTTAAACATTATTAAGATTGTTTTTTTATCATTGGTAAATTTTTCGCCTGATGCGAAACTATTACCTGCTTTTCTAAATAAATATTGTCTTCCTTTAATTTCTACTGCTTCACTATAACTAGAATTCATTTCAATAATAACACAGTCCTTATTATTTGATAATACTAAATCACTACGATAATCTTTGAGAAAATTACCTGTGTTCATTTCATTATCAACTAAATGATATTCCTTCAAATCAATTCCTGTCTTATCTTTAATAATATCAATAAACCAATCTCTTGTTTTTTCATTTTTAAACATATATTTAAATGTTGTATCAGATACTAGTGATACAAAAATTGGTTCTTTTTTATTATGTTTCATATATAACCTCCTTCTAAAGATAGTTTAATAAAAATATGGTTATATTCATATTCATTAGAAGCAAGTAGTTCGGTACTTTTTATTTTCATATCTATATAATTTAGATCTAAATGAACTATACTGCTAATAAGCATTTTATAAATATCTAGATTATTTCCAGACAGTTTTTTATTAAACACACCTTCATAATATATGATAGAATTTTTATTTTAAAATTCCTTCTTTATATACAAAAAAATCTAATAAAATATCAAATTTATTGATTTTTATCAGATTTTTTAATTTCATTATTAAGGAATAATTTGAGATTTTGAGACAGTTATAACTGGTCGAATGCCACGGAGGTCATTCGTACTTACAACTGTATAACTTAAACCACCACCATTAAAAATATTAAAGGCAGTACTTTTATCTCTGCCAATAGGTGAACTTGTCCAATACCCTTTATTATCAGTTTTTTCCATATTACATCCAGATGATGTACAACCATTCATATAGTCAAATAACCAAGCAAATCTATTAGAACCAATTGTATTAATACTTGTATCTTTATCAGATGAGTTATTTGAAAAATAGAAATAATTTTGTCCTGGATTTTTAATATTAAAATCACTATTTTTTGAAATATCCGCTACTTCTTCTGCTGTTATTAATCTTGCATTATAACCGCTATAATCTATTGTATATTTTATATTTTGTTGTTTGATATCTACTAGTTCTATACTATAATTTTTTGGTGTTAATAACCCATTCCAATCTTTTGTATCTTCTTTTAATTGTTTTAAAGCAGTTAATGGGCCTTTACTATGGTTTCCACTGGTCCCATATTCTGGCCATATGTTGTCAGATAATGATGGTGTTGCTGTTATACCATAATTTAAAGTATCATAGTTATTATAATCTTCTTGGGATACCCATGCTACTGTTGCTGTTGTATTATGATCTAGTATCATTGTGTACTTATTATCTGATACATCATATACATACCATTTCATGCAACCTTTGTTACTTAGTTTATCACTGTTATTTGTATAATCTTCCTTTGTACAACTTGTACTTTTACCTTCTTCTGCTGTTGGATTTAAGTATATCTCTATTCCATTACATTTTCCTTTTTCAGTTGAGTATACTTCTCCTCCTATCATTGTTACTTTGTAGTCGCCTATGGTTAGACATGCAGCCTCTACTGAGCCTTC
>CANRPB010000039.1 GCA_947632415.1 uncultured Bacilli bacterium | reverse complement strand
AATTATTAAATAAAAAAATCATATTTAACCAAACTTTTAATATACATTATTTAGGAGGAAAAAAATGAAAATTGGAATTCCTAGAGGACTTTTTTATTATTACTATGGCGACTTATGGCAATATTTCATGAAAAAACTAAACATTAACTACATAATAAGCCCCGAAACAAACAAAGAAATAAAACAACTTGGAAATAAATACGCCACCGACGAAATGTGCCTATCACTAAAAAACTACATTGGACATGTTGCATATCTATCCGATAAATGCGATTACATACTAATTCCAAGAATCGATAACTATGGCATTAAAGAACAAACATGTACCAACTTTTTAGGGTGCTACGACATAATAAATAATCTATTCGATATCAAAATTATCAACTACAATATCTCTTCCCATGACAGTGAATATAAAGGTTTTATAAAAATCGGCAAAACCTTAGGATACACCAAAAAAGATATAAAAGAAGCCTATCTATACGCCAAAATTCGAACTCAAAAAAAACAAAAACTAGATATTACATGCAACATAAATAATCTCAACTCCAATAAAAAAAAGATATTACTAGTAGCGCACCCCTACAACACATACGATAAAACAATAGGCTTTCCCATAACCGAATACCTAAAAAACCTTGGATGCACTATTATATATAGTGATTTATTTGACAAAGAACTATGTAAAAAAGAATCAAAAAAAATATCAGCAAATTTGTACTGGCACTTCAGCAAGCAAATTATAGGCTCAATTGAACTATGCAAAGACAAAATTGATGGAATTGTTTTTCTATCAGCATTCCCATGTGGCCTTGACTCCTTAGTAAATGAACTGGTTATTAGAAAAATAAATAAGAAATGTTTAAACCTAGTTGTCGACGATATGGACTCATTTGCCGGCGTAGAAACAAGATTAGAAAGCTTTGTTGACATTGTCTAGATTAAAAATAGGCTTTCCTCAAGTCGGCAACTATGCCCAAGCCGCACGTTTCTTATTTTCTAATATCCTAGACGCCGATATAATAACAGCGCCTAAAATAACCCAAAAAACCATTGACTTAGGAGTAAAATATAGTCCTGAATTTGTTTGCTCACCCTTCAAATACACCCTAGGAACCCTTCTAGAAGTAATCGACATGGGAGCCGATGTTGTAATTCAACTAGGAGGAGGATGTCGATACGGTTATTACCACGAATTACAAAATCAAATTATCCATGACCTAGGACATGATGTTTTATTCATTAATCTAATTAGCGCTGGACACACTGACATCAAAAAAATTATAAAATATCTAAAAAAAATCGACAAAAAATTTTCCAAACTAAAAGCCATACGTTACTTTTTACTAACCAAACACATGATAAAATACATGGACATAGTAGAAGACTATATCAGAAAAAATGTAGGCTTTGAAAAAAACAAGGGAGAAATGGAACAACTAAACCAAGAAATGTTAAACCAATTTCTCACAGTAAAAAGTCATCATCAACTAAAAAAAATATATCACAAATACATTACCAAAATAAAAAATATAGAATTAAAGAAACCCAAGCACATCACACGCATAGGCATCATAGGCGAACTATATACCGTTATGGAACCATTTAGTAACTACTTCCTAGAACGAGAACTAGCCCGTTTTAATATGTCCATCACAAGATATACATGCGCAAGTTATCTCCTCTTTAAAAAAAGAAAATTCATCCACAAAAAAATCAAAAAATATTCAAAATACGTCAAATATAAAATGGGAGCCGACGCCACCGACAACATCATTAGAGCCGTCGATATGTGTCGTGAAGGATATGACGGAATAATTCACATTAAATCATCCTTTTGTACACCAGAAATCAGTTCAATGTCCATAATAAACAAAATATGTAAAGAATATAATGTACCAGTTATGTTCTTTAGCTTTGACGCCAACACATCAAAAGTCGGCCTACAAACAAGACTAGAAGCATTTAACGATATGATAGAAATGAGGCAAAAATGAATTGTTATTTAGGAATAGATATAGGATCGATATCAACCAAAGGAGTTGTTATCGATGAAAACGACAAAATAATTACATCAGAATATATTTGGACTGAAGGAAGTCCTGTCACCGCCGTAAAAAAATTAATAGCCACATTAAAAAAAAATATCCCCAAAGATTACATCGTAAAAGGAATCGGAACCACAGGAAGTGCTCGTAAACTAATTGGACTAATGCTAAACGCCAACGTCATAAAAAACGAAATAACTGCCCATGCTGTAGGCACTCTATCAATAAACCCCAACGTTCACACAATCCTAGAAATAGGAGGTCAAGATTCCAAAATTATTTTAATAGAAAACGGCATCATCACCGATTACGCCATGAACACACTATGTGCAGCTGGAACAGGATCATTTTTATCAAGCCAAGCCAAACGATTAGATATCCCAATCGAAGAATTTGGACACCTCGCTCTAACAAGTAATAATCCAGCTAAAATAGCCGCCAGATGCACAGTCTTTGCTGAATCAGACTTAATCCATAAAGCCCAAGTTGGATACAGTAAAGAAGATATCGTTGCCGGACTATGCAAAAGTATTGTTCTAAACTACCTAAATAATGTTGGAAAAGGAAAAAAAATAAAAGAACCAATTGTTTTCCAAGGAGGAGTATCTAAAAACAAAGGTGTTTTAAAATACTTTAAAGAAATTCTTAATTGTGAAGTAACAGTTGATCCTAATAGTCATCTAATGGGGGCCTTAGGAATAGCCATCATGTCCCATAAAAACAGTACAGGAAAAACATACGATCTAAATATAAAAGACATCTCCTTTAAAACAAGAGGCAGTGAATGCAAAGGATGTTCCAATAACTGCGAAATACTTAGAATTTACAAAAATGAAGAACTCATTGATACATGGGGAAGTATGTGTGGAAAATTTTAACTATTAATTTAATTAGTAGTTTTTTTATACATTCATAATAAAACCTTCTTTATATACTATACTAGGTGATATTATGCTTAAATACATAAAAAAACAAATCGAACTAATCAAATTAAAAGATCCAGCTATCCATAACAATTTAGAAGTATTTCTATACCCATACTTTTGGATAATGATAAGTTACAAAATATCCCATTATCTATATAAAAAAAAGCACTACCTCCTAGCGCGCCTTATATCAGAAATAGGCAAGAAAAAAACAGGAATTGAAATTCATCCCGGAGCCATAATAGGAGAAAACTTTTTTATTGACCATGGTGTTGGTGTTGTAATAGGAGAAACAACCATTATTGGAAGCAACGTAACCATTTTCCACGGTGTAACCCTAGGAGGAAAAGGAAACGAAAAAGGAAAAAGACATCCCACCATCGGAAACAATGTCTTAATAGGATGTGGAGCCAAAATACTAGGAAACATAACAATAGGTAATAACGCTAAAATAGGCGCCAATGCTGTTATATTACACGATGTAGAAGAAAATGCTACTGTTGTTGGTGTACCAGGAATTAGAGTAAAATAGGTACTTGATTAAAAGTACTTTTTTTGGTACACTATTAATGTAATAAAAATAAAGGGAGGATTTATGAAAAAAAATATGTTAACAAATAGTAACCTAGGGGGGGGGTACACAAAAGACTAGTATAGTAAAAAGAATAATATGTGATATCGGACTAATTATCTTAGGAGGTATAATTTCCAATGTTATATTGGTAATGGCTGAAAACTTAATGGCAAGTAATGATGTTATATATGATAATACCGAAAATTACTCAAATTCTGATACAGTACAAGGAGCAATAGATGAACTATATGACCTAACAAGTCCATTAGCGCCTTTATATAAAAATATTAGAATAGTTGATAATACCATATATTATGGTACAGAAGAGATTGGAAGTCATCCAATATATTTCAATGTCAATACTGGAGAAAAATGTAATGTTAATGAATATGAAAGTAACATAGATAATTTAGGTAATAAAGGTTGTATGAAGTTTTATGCTTATAGTGAGAATAGTGATGATACAGTTAATATGATACTTGATCATAATATTACAAATGAATCGCCATGGATTTCTAAAGAAGATTATGAGAAAAATGATGCGAATAGTTTGGGTGTTACATATGGTAGCGAAGAATTTTCTCAATATGGAGGAACAAAAAATAATGAGGATCAAAGAAAAGGCCCCTTAAGTACGTTACGAATACTAAAAGATGAAACATCAAGTTGGTCAGATGATTTAAAAGTAAATATTAATTATAGTGTAGATATAATTAATAAAGAAAATCAAAAAATTCAATATACGATAAATTATAGTGATTATAAGGCTAGATTAATAAGTGCAGAGGAAGTTGCTATTATAATAGGCGCAGATAAGCCATTAGAAGAAAATGGTTTGAATTTCAACATAAATAATGTTGAACAGGGTAATATTTATTTAGATGGTGGTAGAACTAATGACCCTACATGGAGAACCAAAATATCAAATTCATATTGTACATGGTTATTTGATAATACTAATGGTTGTCAAAAATTTGGATGCAATTATAATCCAGATGTAAATGGTTATTGGAGTAGTTCACCAATTGCTTCTTCTAAATCTGCATGGGGAGTTGGAGGATCCGCGATGCTTTGTAGTGGAGGAGAAGGAATTAAAGTCGGAATTCGTCCTGTTGTAACTGTCTCAAAAGGCAAGATAAAATAGGGGCTTTCACTCTCATAGAACTACTCGCTATATAAATTAATACTTGTGATAATAGCAGTAATAACTGTCTCTAAATCTAAAATCATTTCTTAATAATTTTATTAAAAATCTGATAAAAATCAATAAATTTGATATTTTATTAGATTTTTTTATATTTTAAGAAGGAATTTTAAAATAAAAATTCTATCATATATTATGAAGGTATATTTAATAAGAAAGAAATAGAACAAATAAAAATGTACTTAACTAAAAATTCTTTTTTTGACAAAATTTTGAATTATTATCTTATATAATAAAATTGGTGATAATATGAAAAAATATATTGGTTCAATATTACTTTCAATTTTAGTAGGTGTATATTTAGGTAAATTCATGCTAAATCAATACGATGACATCAATGTTTTTGGGGTTTCTAGTTCAGTTGATACATTATACTTTCTTGAAGCAGGAACCTATAAAACAAGTGATGAAATGAAAAATAATATGAGCAATTTCTCATACTACATTTATAACATTGATACAGATGGAATTCATGCATATGTTGGAATAACAAAAAAACAAGAAAATGCAGAAAAAATAAAGGAGTATTTCAAAGAAAAAGGGTATGATATATATGTAAGAGAAATTGCAATATCAAACTCCACATTTGTTTCCGTTTTAGAACAATACGACCTATTATTTACTAACGCCAGTGGTAATGGAATTGAAGACATATGTGGACAAATACTTAGCAGTTATGAGGAGTTGGTAATAAATGAAAATCAAAATGAAGGAAATTCCTAAAGCAGAAAGACCAGTAGAAAGGTTAATTGCTCAAGGAGCTGAATATCTAAGTAATGAAGACTTATTAGCGATACTTATCAAAACAGGAACACGTGAACTATCTGCTAAACAATTAGCGACTTTAATTTTAAAAGAAAATGAAACCATAAATAATATAAATTATCAAACGCTAAAAAAAATCAAAGGAATAGGAGACACTAAAAGTGCGGTTATATTAGCGGCTCTAGAACTAGGCAAACGAGCCCAAAAAACAATAACCTCCATAAACAACATAAAAATAACCAATGCCGAAATAGTTTATAATTATTATAAAGATATTTTTATTGACAAAAAACAAGAATACTTTTACTGTGTCTATCTAGACAGTTCCAAAATGGTAATAAAAGAAAAATTACTTTTTATCGGTACTTTAGATTATAGCCTAGTTCATCCAAGAGAAATATTCAAAGAAGCCTATAATATCAGTGCATCATCAATAATATGTATACACAATCATCCAAGTGGTAATGTATTACCAAGTCGAAATGATCAAGACATCACTACAAAACTAATTCAAATAGGCGAACTACTTGGAATAAAAGTTATCGATCACATCATCATTGGAAACAATAAATACTATAGTTTTTTAGAAAATGGCGACATTTAGTTGATTTTAAAATATCATCTATTCTATAATTAACGAGGTGATTCTATGAAAAAAAACAAACACATTTTTTTATTAGCGATATTACTTATTAGCTTAACCATATCCGGAATTATAATAAGTAATAACATTAATTTACCCAATCTCTTTATCAAAGATGGTGTATTACTAATTGATAGGGTTGCCTCTTATCCCTTATCATTTATGGAAAATAACGACCTAAAACAAGAAAACGAAAAACTCACCAAAGAAATAGAACAACTACGCGAATATCAATACGAAAACGAAGAACTAAACCAAGAAATAAAAAAACTAAAAGAAACCCTAGACATCAATAATTTATTAAGCGATAAACAATATATAAATGCAAGCACTATCAACCGTAATCTAGGATACTGGTTAGAAAAACTAACTATCGATAAAGGAACCAACGACGGAATTGAAAATAACATGGCCGTATTAAGTAATGGTGTTCTAGTAGGAATAACTAGTAATGTAAGCCCATTAAACAGTGATGTTTTACTATTTTCAAATGCTAAATTCCCTATGAATGTATCAGTCAAAATAATCTTTGATGATCAAGAAATATACGGTATTTTAAATAGCTACAATGATAATTTATATTCTATTATTGGCGTTGTAGACAATGTTACAATACCACCACAAGCCAAAGTCATGACAACAGGACTAGGAAATATCTTTCCAAGCGGCCTTTTCATAGGATATGTCAAAGAAGTAGTGACAGACAATTTTGACTTAGCGCCCCTAGTAAAAGTTACCCCAGCTACATCATTTGATAATATTTCATACGTAACCGTCATAAAGAGGGAAGAAAAATGATTATAACAGTAACAATTATATCCTTTATCCTAGAATTTATATTAAATAAAACCCTATACAATTCATTTTTATCTCCTTTAATTATCTTTACAACCTTAATAATATTAGAACCATACTTCAAAAAACATAAAAACAGATACCTAATTTACACTTTTACAATCGGACTAATATACGACATTGTCTATACAGGAACATACCTTATGAATGCAAGCATGTTTTTAATAATAGGTATATTTGTAAGACTAATAAATAAAAACACACCCAACAATTTTCTAATCACAATCATAGAACTAATTATTTTAATATGTACATATCGCTTCTTATGTTTCATATTTCTAAGTATCATAGGCTTTATAAAATTTAATTTATCAATTTACTTTGAAAGTGTATACACATCTATTATTTTAAACCTTATCTATGGCATATTATTATATTTTATACTATATTTTATATCAAAAAAGTTTAATATAAAAAGAATAAATTAAACTTTTTTTTCATAATATTTACTGGTGAATAATATGGCAAAGAATAAAGAAAAAATAAGCAATTTTATCAATAGACTCTTAATCACAGGACTACTCACAATTATTATTCTAATTGTCATGAAAAAAAACGATAAAGTAAAATCCTACTTTATCGATAAAGTTATGGGCACTAATTTTAACTTTGCCTATATCAACGAATTATATACTAAATATTTTGGAAACAGCTTTTATCCTCAAAATTTACTCGATGACGCAGCACCAGTATTTAATGAAAAATTAGAATTTACTAATAAAAATCAATACCTAGACGGTGTAGAACTAATAGTTTCTAACGACTACCTAGTTCCAACTATCGACAGTGGAATGGTAGTTTTTATCGGAGAAAAAGAAGGATACGGTAACGTCGTAATTGTCCAACAAGTAAATGGAATTGATGTCTGGTACGGTAATATAACAAATGTTGGTGTAAATTTATATGACTATGTTACAGCAGGTTCATTAATAGGAAACTGTAACAATAACCTATATCTAGTATTTAAAAAAGATGGGAATGTTCTCAATTATGAAGATTATATCTAAAATTAAGATTCATCCCTTCTTTTATATTGTCACTACTATATGTCTATTTACTGGAAATATTCGTGATTTTCTTGTTTTTTCAGCAATTATAATTGTCCATGAATTAGGACATATAATAGGAGCCTTAATATATAAATGGAATATAGAAAAAATAATTATTCTTCCATTTGGTGGTTTAACAATTTTTAAAAATAAAATCAATACAAGTCTAAAAGAACAAGCAATTATTACTATTTTAGGACCATTATTTCAAATTCTATTTTATTATTTTACAACCTGTTTTTATTCCTCACCACGCATAACATACTATAACTTTTTACTACTTTTTTTTAATCTTTTACCAATTTATCCTCTTGATGGATCAAAACTTTTATATATCATATTAAATTTATTATTACCTTTTAAAATGAGTTATTTGATAACTTTGTTTATTTCATTTTTAACATTATTAGCGCTTATAATCAATTTAAAATTCGATCTTATTAAAATTTTAACATTACTTTTTTTAATCATAAAAACAATGAAAGCCTTAATTGAATATAAAAATATCTTCAATAAGTTTCTCTTTGAAAGATATTTATATAGTTTAAACTTTAAAAAAGTTAGATATATAAAAAAGATAAGTAACATGTATTTATGGTGTAGACATATATTTATAATTAAAAACCAATCCATAACAGAAAAAAATATTTTGGCAAAAAAATTTGACATAAAAACTAAATTATGATAAAATGTAACCCGTGTAGAGCCTCTCTACAACCGCACAGAAAAGGTTTAAAATATATTACCTTAATGGCGAGTCTTAGATTAGAAGGAGGAATATATGAAAGCTATTATTGAAACAGGTGGAAAACAATACTTAGTTGAAGAGAATAAAGTTCTTTACATCGAAAAATTAGATGCTTTAGTAGGTAGTGAAATTACATTTGATAAAGTTTTAATGGTAGATAATGTTTTAGGAAAACCTTATGTAAAAGGCGCTAAAGTAACAGCTACTGTTGATAAAAATGGAAAAGCTAAAAAAGTTCTTGTCTATAAGTATAGAGCAAAGAAAAACTACCATAGAACTCAAGGTCATCGTCAACCATACACAAAAGTAACAATAAAATCAATCAGTAAATAAAGTGATAAAAATAACAATAAAATACGATGACAAAATAAAATCAATTCATATTTTAGGACATGCTGGTTATGATTCATATGGTAAAGATATTGTATGCGCTAGTGTATCTAGCATTGTAATTACAAGCATTAATGCCATTATTAGAATTGATGAAAATGCTATTTCATATAATGATAAAGATGGACTTTATATAGATGTTCTAAAACATGATGAAGTTACCTATGCTATAATTGATAACATGGTTAGTTTACTATTAGAATTAGAAAAACAATATAAAGAAAATATAACGATTAATAAGGAGGTGTGCTCATGAGATTATTAGAATTAAATATTCAATTATTCGCACATAAAAAAGGTCAAGGTTCAACTAAAAACGGTAGAGACTCAATTTCAAAAAGACTAGGTGCTAAAGCAGCCGACGGAGAATATATCAGCGGTGGATCAATTATATACCGTCAAAGAGGTACTAAAATTTATCCAGGAAAAAATGTTGGTATAGGTTCTGATGATACATTATATGCTAAAGTATCAGGATATGTAAAATTTGAAAGAGTTGGAAAAGATAGAAAACAGGCAAGTGTTTATCCAGAAATGTAAAGAGAAAATTTTGTTTTTCTCTTTTTTTTTGCTTTTTTTTCATGTATAATCGTTTTAGGTGATTTTTATGTTTGTCGATGAAGTAACGCTAGAACTAGAGGCTGGAACTGGTGGCAATGGTTGCATGGCTTTTAGAAGAGAAAAATATATTCCCATGGGAGGACCATTTGGCGGTAATGGAGGAAAAGGATCAGACATAGTCTTTGAAGTCGATGAAGGACTCAATACATTAATAGATTTAAGATATAAAAAAAAGATAAAAGGAAATAACGGCGCTAATGGACTTGGTAAAGGAATGCATGGAAAAAATGCCGAAGATATTATTATTAAAGTTCCTCTTGGAACAGTCATAACCGACTTTGATACAAAATTAGTAATTGCTGACTTGATACATAAAAATGATAAAATTGCCGTTGTCCATGGAGGGCGTGGGGGAAGAGGCAATATGGCCTTAGCGACTCGTACTAATCCCGCTCCTAAAATATCTGAAAATGGTGAACCAGGAGAAATAAAAAAAGTAACCATAGAACTTAAACTTCTTGCCGATGTTGGACTTGTTGGAATGCCTAGTGTAGGGAAATCCACATTTATTTCTAGAATATCTGCTGCTAAACCTAAAATAGCGTCATACCATTTTACAACTTTAAAGCCTAATTTAGGAGTTGTTAAAGCAAGTAATAATCGTTCTTTTGTGGTAGCAGATCTACCTGGACTTATTAAAGGAGCATCACTAGGTGAAGGACTAGGAGATCAATTTTTAAGACATATTGAAAGAACAAGAATACTTGCTCATATTATCGATATGTCAGGTCTAGAAGGACGTGATCCTTATGAAGATTTTGTTACAATTAATAAAGAATTAGAAAATTTTAATTCTAAAATAATGGAAAAGCCAATGATTATTATTGCTAATAAAATGGATATAGATGGCGCAAAAGAAAATTTAGAAGAATTTAAAAAAAAGGTAAATTTACCAATTTATCCGATGTCGGCTATGTTAGATAGTAATCTAGATACAATTATAAATATTCTTGCCGATAAATTAGATACTATCACAAAGCAACCACTTTATGAAGAAGAAAAATTTGAAAGTCATGTCTTATACAAATTTGAAGAAAAAGAACCATTTACAATTACCAAAGAGAGAGATACCTGGGTAATAAAAGGTGAGCAAGTAGAAAAACTTTTACGAATGACTAGATTTAATTCCGACGAAGCTATCTTGAGATTTTCTAACAAATTAAAAAGAATGGGAATAGACGATAAATTAAAAGAACTAGGTGCTAAAGAAGGAGATACCATAAGAATACTAGATTTTGTCTTTGACTATAAAGAATAGAAACAAAAAACTGTATCACAGTTTTTTTCATATATTAGAATTTACTTTTAAAAAAAATTATTTGTTTTTGATAACTAATAATTAACAAACAAAAATTCACAATAAAAATTCGGTAATTAAATTCGTTTTTAAAATACTAGATATTAGCTTCAATAGTTTTTGGTTTCATTCTAGTATTACAATTATCACATATAAATAATTTATTATTTTTAAAAGTTTCTTGTTTTTTTAATTTTTTTGCGATTTTATCA
>CANRPB010000038.1 GCA_947632415.1 uncultured Bacilli bacterium | reverse complement strand
TTTTCCCTTATAGAACTATAGCGCTTGCAGTAATTTTATCTTTGCTATAATTCTACATTAATAATATATCAAAAAAAGCACTTTTAATCAAGTACCTTTTTTGATATTTATATATATTTCAATTTAAAGAATTATATTTAAAGAAAAAACCTTGAAATACAAGGATTTAATTCATAATGGCGGAGTGGGAGGGATTTGAACCCTCGCAGCAGTTACCCGCTCTACATCCTTAGCAGGGACGCCTCTTCAGCCTCTTGAGTACCACTCCAAAACTACGTATACAATTTTACATGATATACGTAGTTATGTCAATATTGTTTGGTTTATTTTTTTAAAAAGGCTATTATATCTTCTGTTATTTCTTCTTTTTTTTCACTTCTAAATACATCATGAGTTACTGCATCATATATTTTTATTTCTTTTTGTTGAATTGGTATTTTATCATATATTAGGTTGGCTGTTTCAAGTGGAACAAGATTATCATGATTTCCTTGAATAATTAATGTTGGTATGTTTATTTGAGTTAAGTTTTCTTCATTGTTTTTTATTAAATTGGCAAATTCTTTGATGGCTGGAAGTGGCATTTTTAGTAATCTTGTGATTATTTCATCGGTACTGTATTCTTTGGCAATGGTTGGTGTTTTTTTGATTGAATTTATTAAGTCAAAGTTATTATTTTTAAATTCAAGGTATCTATATGATGCTGATACAAATACTATTTTTTTTATTTCTTTGTATTTTGCTGCTAATGTGGCACTTATTACTCCGCCCATGCTATGTCCTATTATATAGATTGTTTTATAACCATTGTTTATTAAGAATTCGACCATGTCTTCTGATGATTTTATCCATGCTTCTTCTTTCATATTGTTTTTAAATAATCCGTCATGTCCTGCTAGTGTAAAGGTATAAACGTCAAATTTTTTTATTAGTTGTATTCTGTGTGCTAAGTATTCTTGATCGTAGGTTCCACCTGCAAAACCATGTACTAATAATATTGCTTTTCTAAATAACATAATATCCCCTCAGTATTATTTTAGCACATCATACATTATATATCTAATATTATTTTGTATTTTTTTCCCCAAATATCTAATTCATATAGGAATGCTAATAACTGGGGCCCTGTCATTAATTGTCCAAACCATGGTTCTTTAAAGCTTTCGCCTTTTGTTTTTATTAATTCTTCTAGTTTTTCTTTGTCAAAGATTTTGTATAAAAAAGCATTTTTGTTTTTTAGTCTTTTTTTTAGTAATTTGGTTACTATATTAGCATATATGGGATTATGAGTTTTGGGATAAGGGTTCTTCTTTCTGTATGTTATTTCTTCTGGTAATAGTTTTTCGTATGCTTTTCTTAGGATTCCTTTTTCCATATTTTCATGATATTTGTATGCCCATGGAAGATTCCAAAGGTATTCAATTAGTTTAGTGTCTGCGAATGGAACACGGGCTTCTATACTTGCTCTCATTGTCATTCTGTCTTTTCTTTCTAGTAGTGTGGGCATGAAGTATGTCATGTTTAGATAGAATAGGTTTTTGTATTGATTTTCTTTTTCATCATTTGCTTTTGGTACTTCTTTAATTATTTTATCGTATTCTTGTTGAACAAATTTTTTTAGTTCTAGTTTTTCTTGTAATTCTTTTTTTAGTAGTTTATTTCGTGATTCAATACTGTCTAACCAAGGGAAACATTCTCTATTTTTTACTTCTTCGCGGTAGAACCATGGGTATCCTCCGAATATTTCGTCAGCACATTCTCCGCTTAGTATTACTTTATGGTCTTTGCTTATTTGTTTGCTAAACCAAAGTAGTGATGAGTCAATGTCGGCCATTCCTGGTAGGTCTCTGGCTATTAGACTTTCTTTAAGATAACGCGCTAATGTTTTTTGGGTTATTACTTTATAATGGTGGTTAGTTTTGAATTTTTTTTGCATTAAGTCGATAAATTCATTGTCTCTTGAGACTGTAAATTTGGTACTTTCGAAGTATTTTTCGTTGTCTTCGTAGTCGATTGAGTATGTATCTAGTGTTTTTCCTTGTTTTTGATATTCAATACTGCATATGGCTGTTATGATACTGCTATCAAGTCCTCCACTTAATAGTGTGGCAATGTTTACATCACTAATCATTTGATTTTTGATGGCTGTTGTTAGTAGTTTTTCTATTTTTTTGGTTGCTGTTTCGAATGTGTCTTTATTTTCTTTTGTTTTTACATTCCAATATCTTTTTATATTTATTTTGTCGTTTTCGTAGATCATGTAGTGTCCGGCTCGTAGTTCAAATATGTCTTTAAAAACTCCACTTCCGGGAATTCTTGATGGACTTAATGATAGTAGTTCTTGAAGGGATTTTTTGTTTATTATTGGTTTTACCATTTTATTTTTTAATAGGGCTTTTATTTCTGATGCAAATAAAAAGTTGTCTTTTACTTTGGTGTAGAAAAGTGGTTTTACTCCTACTCTATCTCGCGCTAAAAAGATTTTATCGTCTTTGTATATTGCAAATGCAAATATTCCTTCTATCATATCTAGTATTTTTTCTTTATATTCAATGTATCCTTTTAGTAATACTTCTGTGTCACATGTGGTGGTGAATTTATATTTATCTTTTAATTTGTTTTTTATTTCTTCGGTATTGTATAATTCGCCATTATATACGATTGTATATCCATCGTATGACATTGGTTGTTTGCCGTTTTTTAAGTCAATTATGGAAAGTCTTCGGTGGCCTAGGAGAATGTTTTTGTCAAAGTAGTATCCTTGTTCATCTGGACCACGTGTTATTAGTGTTTTGGTCATTTTTTTTATTATTTTTTTGTTTTTCCTTTGATGGTTTTTTTTATACCATCCTGTAAATCCGCACATTTTATCACCTATTATAATTTATGTTGTTTTTTTCTTTTGGGGACTGTAACATTCTTTTTTTTTGGTCATAGATTATAGTGTAGATATATGAGGGGATGAGGTTATGGAAATTTTGGTTTTAGGTGGCGATTTGAGGTATTTGGAAATCATTGAACGTCTTAGTTTAGATTATAGTGTTTCTCTTGTTGGTTATACTAATACTTATATTAATGATAGGGTTAAAAATGTTAATATCGATGATATTGATGTTAGTAGGTATGGTGTGATTATTTTTCCGGTTAATGGGGTCATGGACAATAATTTAGTTAGTTGTCGTTTTAGTAATAATCCAATTAAATTGAGTGATAATTTTCTAATTGGTACTCGTGATGATGTTCTTATTTTTTCTGGTGTATCTACTCCTAGTTTGACTCGTATGTTGGATATTGCTGGTAAAGAGTGTGTATATTTAATGAGTGATAGGAGTGTTATTAAGGAGAATGCAATTCCTACTGTAGAGGGTATTATTGCTGATGTTATCGTTAATACAGAGAAGACACTTAATGATTCTAGTGTACTTGTGTTTGGCTATGGAAATGTAGGTTCAGTATTGGTTAAGTCTTTAAATTTATTGGGGGCGAATGTTTCTGTTGCTGTTATCGAAGAACGTGATAAGTTAGAATTAGATGATATTGGTATTGATTGTTTTTATTCTTTTTGTTATGATGACTTGATTGATAAAATTAGGAGTGCTGATATAATCATTAATACTGTTCCTAAAACGATTATTGATAATGATGATTTGAAATATATAAATCGTGATGCTTATGTTCTTGATATTGCTTCTCATCCGCATGGTATTGATAGAGAGGTTTTAGATGAGTTGTTTGTTAAAAATAAACTTTATTTGGGTATTCCTGGAAGGGTTGCTCCTAAAACTTCTGGTAAAATTTTAACGAAAAAAATAAAAGAGGTTATGGAGGGAAATTAGTTATGAAGATTGGTTTTGCAATTACTTCTTCATATTGCACTATTGAGAAAATTATTAGACAAATAGCTACTTTAGTGGAACTCGGATATGATGTTGTTCCTATAGCTTCTCCTGGTGTTATTTCTTGTAATACAAGATTTGGTAAAGGAGAAGATTTTAAAGCAGTTCTTGAAAAAATTACTGGAAAGGAAGTTGTATCTACAATTGTTGATGCTGAGAGATTTGGGCCAAGTGAGAAGCTTGATTTGCTTGTTGTAGCTCCTGCTACGGGTAATTATGTTGCAAAGCTTGCGCATGGTATTACTGATACTCCTGTTACTATGGCAACAAAGGCTACTTTAAGGAATGAGAGCCCAATTGTAATTGGCGTTTCTACAAATGATGGATTGGGTATTAATGGGGAAAATATTATGAAACTTTTAAATACTAAGAATGTGTTCTTTATTCCTTTTGGTCAGGATAATTATGAGAAGAAGCCCAATTCTTTAATAGCGCATTATGATTTGTTAATTCCTACAATTGAAATGGCTTTAGAGAAAAAACAGATTCAACCTGTTTTGCAAGAGTATAAGAAAAAATAATTGTTATTTTAGGGTGTCATATATGTGACATCTTTTTTTTAATAGAAAAAAAATCAATTTTATTTCTAAAATTGATATTTATTATTAAGCTCATACTATATAGTTCAAGCATTTTTTCAATGGTGACCCGTACGGGATTTGAACCCATGAATGCATGCGTGAAAGGCATGTGTGTTCAACCACTTCACCAACGGGCCAAAATAAAATGGCGCTCAATGTAGGGCTCGAACCTACGACCCTGTGATTAACAGTCACATGCTCTACCGACTGAGCTAATTGAGCGAATTAATAATTAAGTCTTAAATTGGTTAAGACTATTAAATTATATAATATATTTTGGTAATATGCAATAGTTTTTTTGAATTTTTTTTAAAAAGCTGGGGTAACTGTTTAGACCTAAGATATAGTTTTAAAATTTTATCTTAGGTCTATTTTTTTTAAAAATCACAGTTTCCTGGTGTTCGTGGAAATGGTATGACATCTCTTATGTTTTCGATACCGGTTAAATACATGATTAGTCTTTCAAAGCCTAGACCGAATCCTGAGTGATAGCACCCACCATATTTTCTTAAATTACAAAACCAGTCGACACTATTATAGTCTATTTTCATTTCTTTAATTCGTTCAAGTAATTTGTCGTAGTTTTCTTCTCTTTGTGATCCTCCCATTAATTCGCCAATTCCTGGGACTTCTAGGTCAACGGCAGCAACTGTTTTATTGTCTTCGTTTAATTTCATATACCATGCTTTAATATCTTTTGGCCAAGTGGTTATGAATACTGGAGTATTGAAGTATTCGGTAATATATTTTTCGTGTTCTTTAGCAATATCGTCTTCGTAATTTGGTTCAAATTCCCATTTAATATTGGCTTGTTTTAGTATGTCTATTGCTTCGTGATGTGTGATTCTTTTAAATTTTGAATTTACTAGTTTTTCTAGTTTTTCTTTTATTCCTTTTTGAATAAATTTATCGAAAAAGGTTATTTCTTCACTACAGTTATCTAGTATGTATTTGACAATGTATTTTAGCATGTCTTCTTCAATGTCCATTAAGTCGTTTAGGTCACAAAAGGCTATTTCTGGTTCGATCATCCAAAATTCGTTGGCGTGGGTTTTGGTATTGGAGTTTTCTGTTCTAAATGTTGGTCCAAAGGTGTAAATTTTTTTGAAGGCTAGCGCAAAGGCTTCACCGTGAAGTTGTCCTGTTCCGGTTATATAGGCTTGTTTTTTAAATAAATCGGCAAGCATGTCGACTTTTCCGTCTTGGAGTTTGGGTGGGTTGTTAAGATCTAGTGTTGTAATTTTAAACATTTGATTTTCTCCTTCACAGTCGGCGGTTGTTATTAAGGGTGTATTAACATAAATGTAGCCATTTTCTTGAAAATATTTGTGAATGGCGAAGGCAGCCATACTTCGCACTCTAAAGACGGCTTGAAAGGTGTTGGTTCTTGGACGTAAATATGCTTGTTCTCTTAAAAATTCCATACTATGTCTTTTGGGTTGAATGGGGTAATCTTCTGGGCAGTCTCCTTCAAGTTTGTATGATTCTAGAACTACTTCGTAGTCTTGACCAGCGCCTAGTGATTTTTTTAATGTTCCGGTTATTTTTATAGCGCATCCGACGTGTAGTTTTTGAATTTCTTCAAAGTTACTTATGTTATTGTCGTATACAATTTGAATATGTTTAAAGCAGGTTCCATCGGAAAAGTCAATGAAGCCAAATTCTTTTTGTTTGCGGTGATTTTTTATCCAGCCTGTTAGTGTTATTTTTTTGTCAATGTTTTCTTCTATTTTGTCAAATAATTCTTTTAAGTCCATATTGATTACCTCTTTTCTATTTCTTCAATCATCATTTTTCTTGTTATTGTTGGATTGGCCTGTCCTCGTGTTTTTTTCATAACTTGACCTACTAGGAAGTCTACAACATTGCTTCTTCCGGCTTTATATTTGTTGATATTTTCTGTATTTTCGTCTAATACTTCGGTAACAATTTTTAATATTTCGTCGCTTGAACCGATTTGTTTCATGCCTGATTCTTGAACGATTGTTTTGGGGTCTTTTTGTTCTTCTAGGCTTTTGAAGAGGACTTCTTTTCCTTGTTTACTTGAGATTGTTCCTTTATTTACCATGTCTATTAGTTCTTTAAGCATTAGTGGTGTTACGTAAATTTCGTCAATATTTAAAAGTTCTTTGTTTAAGTAGCCTAAGATAACACTTGTGATCCAGTTGGACGCTAATTTAGGGTCGGCTCCGCATTTTATTGTTTCTTCGTAGTAGTCGGAGATGTTTTTTTCTTTTACTAGAATAGCGGCATCGTAGTTTGATAGTTTATAGTCGTTCATGTATGTTTCTTTTCTTTCATGGGCTAGTTTGGGTATTGATGCTTTTATGTCTTTAAGCCAGTTGGTGCTTATTTTGAATTTGGGAATGTTTGGTTCAATGAAGTATCTATAGTCAATGGCGTCGACTTTGTTACGCATGTAGATAGTGGTTCCTGTTTCTTCGTCCCAACGTCTTGTTTGTTGTTCCATTTCGTCGTATGTTCCGTCTTCTTTGGCTTTTATTTGACGCTTTATTTCGTAGTCTATTACGGCTTTTACTCCACTAAATGAGTTGACGTTTTTTATTTCTACTTTGGTTCCCCAGTTTTTTGGGTCTGTTTCGTCTAGGTTTTCGTCCATGATTGAGACATTGACGTCGCATCTAACTTGACCTTTTTTGCTGTCTGCTTCACTGATGTTTGTGTATTGGTAGATGTTTCTCATGGTTTCTAGGAATGATACTGCTTCTTTGGAGTTGTGGAAGGTTGGTTTGGTTACTAGTTCTAGTAGTGGAACTCCGGCTCGATTATAGTCGAGGGTTGAGAAGGTTTCGTAATGGTCCATTGAGCATGTGTCTTCTTCTAGGTGGATGTTGTCTATTTGGGCAATTTTGAATTGACCATCGCAGTCGTATTTTAATTGGCCGTTGATGCCGATTGGGGCTGGTTTGGTGTCTTGGGTTATTTGATATCCTTTTGGTAAATCGGGATAGTAGTAGTTTTTTCTTTCAAAGTATAGGTATTCTGGTTGGGTACAATTTAGGATAATGCTCATTGTTAGGGCTTTTTTGACGGCTTCTTTATTTACAACTGGTAGTGTTCCTGGAAAGCCCATGTCTAGTGGTCTGACATTACTGTTTGGGCATTCGTTAAAAGAGTTTCTGGAACGTGAAAATACTTTGGTATTGGTTGTACTTATTTCGCAGTGCATTTCTAGACCGATTAGTGCTTTATATTTCATAGTCAAACTCCTTTGCTATTTGATTTTTATAGTTCATGCTAGTTTCAAGGGCGTAGGCGATGTTTAGGATGTTGGCATCGTCATAGCATTTTCCTGTGATGTTTACGCCAACTGGCATGTTATTTATGAAACCATTTGGTATGGTGATGGATGGAAATCCTCCAAAGTTTCCTACTTGTAGGTGTTCTTCTAGTGATTTAATGTTTGTTATTTGGGGATTTTTTTTGTCGTCTAGGTATTTGGCTGGTCCACTTCCAACTGGTAGTATTACTCCGTCGTATTTTTGGAATAATTTTTTCCATTCGTCGACAATTAGTCTTCTTGCTTTTTGGGCGTTGTAGAAGTATCTTTCTTTGTTTTCTTTTTGTAGTACGTATGAGCCTATGATAAATCTTCTTTTGATTAGTGAACAAAAGCCGTTGGTTCGATAGTCTTTCATCATTTCAATATAGTTGTCTTTTTTACTGCGTGGTCCAAATACTATTCCTGTTAGGTTGGACATGTTGCTTGTTGCTTCGGCACAGCTTATGACTACGTATACGGAGCTGATGGCATTTAGTAGTCGTTTGTCTATGCTTTCTTCTTTTATTTCGATTCCAAGTTTTTGACATTTGTCTAGGGTTGCTTGAAAGTTTTTTAGGTGTTCTTTTAGGGTGTCGTCTGCGTCTTTGTAGTTGTTTATGTCACATAGTTCTTTTATGTAGCATAGTTTTTTCCCTTTGACTTCGCCTGTGATTGATTTTCTTAGATGGATTTGGCTTGAATCCCAGGTTGTCATGTCGTTTTTGTCTTTTCCTTTCATGTTGTCTACAACAATGGCGGCGTCTTTTACGTTTCTTGTTAGGACACCACAGTGGTCTAGACTACTAGCGAAGGGGAATAGTCCGTATCTTGATATCATACCGTATGTTGGTTTGTATCCTACAATTCCACAGTATGCGGCTGGTTTTCTAATTGAGTCGCCTGTGTCTGATCCAGTGGCGAAGGGATATACTCCAGCGGCTACGGCGCAGGCACTTCCGGCACTACTTCCGGCACACATGTGTTTTTTATTCCATGGGTTTAATACGGTTCCTGTGTGTCCTGTTGTTCCTGTTCCTCCCATGCCGAATTCGTCTAGGACTGTTTTGTTTACTGGTATGGCTCCGGATGTTGTTAGTTTGTCGATGGCTGTGGCGTTGAAGAATGGTATGTAGTCTTTTAGGGTATTACTGCTTCCTGTGCTTAGTATTCCTTTGGTGCTGTAGTTGTCTTTGATTCCGTATGGAATGCCTGATAGTAGATTATCGCTTATATCGTGTGCTTGGGCGTCGTCTAATATGGTTACGAAGGCATTGCATTCTTTTTGTAGTTTGTGACTTCTTTTTATGGCTTCGTCGATTAGTTGTTGGGATGTTATTTTTCCATTTATTAATTCTTCGTGTAATTGTTCAATGGTTTTAAAATTATTCTTCATTGTTTTTCACCACCTTTGGTACTTTTATTTCACATACGCGATAGTCGTCACAGTTTTGTAGTAGTTGTTCTATGTCAACTGATTCTTCGATTTTGTCTTCGTCTAGTTCGTATGTAAAGTCGTCTAGACAAAAGCTCATTGGTTCTGTTGTTTCGATTCCTTCTATTTGGTTGATAAGGTTGATATCGGCATCGATAATGTCAAATTCTTCTAGAACCATTTGGTTTTCTTCTTCGGTTAAGCCTATTAGTAGTTTGTCAGCGTAGTTATTAACTTCTTCTTTTGTAAATTTACTCATATTTCCTCCAATCAAAAAACAGCAAATCATCCCCAATAAGGGACGAATTACTGTTGAATCCGCGGTACCACCCTAGTTACATAAAGTCTCTCTTGATGATAACGGATTCATTCCGACTTATTCTACTTTATTTCGATAAGTAACTCCATGGTGTTATTCGGATTTAACGTATTGCTTATTTCCACCTTGCATAAGCTCTCTATTAATCGTTTTAAATCTTACTTCTCCACTTCAAAGTTATAACAATAGGATTATATCACATTTTTTACTTTTTTGATAGTTTTTTCGCTAATTTTTGGTTGATATTTTTGAAATTCTTGTTCGCTTATTGGTTTAAATTTTGGTACGAAGTTGGGGGTTTTTTCGTAGGGGCTTACAAAGTATGTTGTTATTGTTTCATCTTGGTATATATAGTTTGTTGTTTGTTTTCTTATTAGTTTTCCGTCGATTAGATAGTCGTTGGCTATACATGTGTAGTTTTCGTATTGTTTTTGTTTTAGTTTTTTCATTGTTTCTTGGTTGTCGCTACTTAGGAAACTTTCGGTTGTATTTGTTTGTTCTATTAAGTTTCCGTTATGGTCATAGTTAATTTTATTTAGTATGTTCATTATTTCGTAGTGATTAAATTTGTCGATTATGATTGATGATTTAAATTCAATAAAGGAACTTCTGTCTTCGTTTATGTAGTAGTTGAATTCTTGGTTGATATTGTCTATGTTGCTTGTAATATAAATGTGGTTTTTTCTAATACTAATGTGTATTTCTTCTTTGTTTTTGGTTTTTAGTGTGTAGTTTCCTTTGTTGTCATAAAAAAAATTAGTAATACTGCCATGGTTTAATAAATTTTCGATGAAATTGTTAACCATAACATTATTACTAATCGTGTTTAAGTTATTTAGTATTGTTTCTTTTTCGCATAAAGTTTTCTTTTTCATACTGCATCCTCCTTAATTATCACTATTGTATCATATTGAATTTTGATATACAATAGTTTTATTTTATTCCGCCAAACATTTTGTATGGTTTTAGTTTGGTTGTGTCTTTTTCGTATGTTTTATAAAGCGCTAAGGCGAGGTTTTCGTGTATGAATAAGATTGTGTCTTGGTTGTATATATTGTCTATTATTTTACCGTTTAGAATGTCTTTTTGTTTGTTTTCGTCGACTATTATTTTGGGTGTGTCTTTGAAGTATTCTTGAATGGTGATGGTTTTATAGTTTCCTTTTTCGATGTCTTTTATGGTGTATGATCCTTCAATAGTAAATTGTCCTTGTTTGGTTCTTGTTAGTGATGACATGACGCCAATGGTGTTTAGTTTTGTTGCTATGTCTCTAATTAGACTTCGTATGTATGTTCCTTTACTAACTTGACATTTTATTTTGAAATCAATTGTTTGTCCGTATTTGATGTCGCTTATTATTTCAATATTTTTTATGTTTACTTTTCTTTTTGGTAATTTTATTTGTTCTTTGTTTCTAGCATATTCGTATAGTTTTTTTCCGTTTATTTTTACTGCTGAGTAGATTGGTACTTCTTGTGAGTATTCTCCTATAAATGATTTTATTGTGTTGATGATTTTTTCTTTTTCAATATATTTGGTTTCTTTTTTTTTGATATTTCCTGTGGTGTCTAGTGTGTCTGTCATAATTCCTAGTTTTACTCCAGCAATGTATTCTTTATAGTCGCTTGTTATCATTTCTACTAGTTTGGTGCATTTGCCAATGCATATAACTAAAACGCCTGTAGCCATGGGGTCTAGTGTTCCTGTGTGTCCTATTTTTTTAGTTCCTAGTATTTTTGATAGTTTATTTACAACGTCTCTGCTTGTTAGATTTTTTTCTTTGTTAATTATTAATATTCCATCCATATAAATCACGTTTTTATTTTATAATATTTTTTTATTTTTATCAATGTTATTTTTT
>CANRPB010000037.1 GCA_947632415.1 uncultured Bacilli bacterium | reverse complement strand
TTTTGGCAAGTACCTTTTTATTTTTTTATTAAACAAAGGATGCATAATAAATTTTTATACATTTCTTTTTATTACATATTTGTCAAAGGTTCCTAAAAGGGCTGGTAAAAATAATAGTATTAGTATTGTTGAACAAATTGTACCTTGAGATATGGTTAGACAAATTTTGGAGGCTGTTGCTGAACTAAAGCGTCCGATTATGAGTGTTACTATGGATAAAATGGAAGCACTTGTTAATATCGTATGAATTGAATTATTGTATGCCTTTTTGATTGATTCTTTTATATTTTGTTTTTTTCTTGATTCAATATAATATGATGTATATAGTATGGCATAATCAATTGTTGCTCCCATGAGAATACTTTGAACTATTAAAAGGGCTATAAAGTATACTGTTCCACTTTCAAAGGATAGTATTCCCATTGTTATATATACTGCTGTTTGAATTATAATAACTAGTATGATTGGTATTATTAATGATTTAAATGTTAGGGCTACAATTATAAATATAAAGATAATGGTTAAGATGGTTATAAAGTTAAGTTCATTTTCAAAAGTCTTATCCATTTCATAAGCCATAGGGGTATTACCAGTTAGATATATACCAGTATCTTGTTTTAAATCATTGGTGAGTTTTTCCATGAATGCAAATGCGTCGTCGGTTTCTAGTTGGTATTTAGTATTTAATATAATTCTTGAATAATTGGTTCCTACTAACATTTCTTTTGAGGTTTGAATATCTGTCTTGGCTTTTTTGATGTCATTTTTTGTTTGTTCGTCGATAAATTCATCAAATCGTTCATCGGGTAAAATTGTGTCGTTTAGATAATTAATAAATGTTTCTAGTGTTAATGTCCAGGTATCATCATAGTTATTATTACTACCATAGTATATGTATAATAAGTCAACTAGGTTGTAGTCAATATCATCTGATAGTATTTTGATAATTCCAAATAATTCTTCTTTGGTATATTTAGTATTGTTGATTGAATTATTCATAATTTTTTTTATTGTTGTTATGGTTGTTATTTTATCTTGAGTAAAGTTATTTTTATATTTTTCATTTGTAATTACATTGTTTACTAAGAAATCGATAAATTGTTTATATGATATTGTAATGTTTTTTTTATCGTAATTTATTTCATATAATGAATATAGTAATCTCATATCTTCGGTTTTTATTCCTAGAAGCCGTGCTAATTCATCGTATTTATAGTGCTCATTTTTTAAAATAGTATCAATTATTTTATTTAAGTTTTTTAAATTGGCAATTGTTGATGGGGTTAATTTGTTTGATAGTATTGCATCTTGTTGGTGTTCTAGGAGAAATTGGATAAATTCTGTTGGTGTTAGTTCAATGTTGTTTTCTCCATATAGTGCATATATATTTTTTACGTCTGATGGTTCAAGGTTAAAGGTATTAGCAAATTCTTCGTAGGAGTATGTTTTTTTACTATTAGACATTATGTAGTATAGAGTGTTTAAATTGGTTATTTTATCTTGGGGAATATTTTTTGATATTTCTTCTTTACTTATAATGAGTGTTACGAATTCATATGGTGTTAATTTGTATGTATCGATATTTTTTTGATATTCAATGAGGGTGTAAATGGTTTTTATTGTTTGTTCGTCGATATTTAATAGTTGCGCTAATGAGTGGGCATCATAAGTGGTGGTGGTTAATAATAATTCTGTTGGAATGTTGTTAAATTTTGATATGTCTACATTGTCTAGGTAGTGGGTATTGGCTTTTATTTTTTGTAAATTTTCTATAAATTCTTTGATGGTTAGTGTTAAGTCTGTTTCTTCTTTTTTAAAGTTTAGAAAGTAGATATTTGATGTTATTTCTTCTTCAATCGATAATAGTGATGACATTTCTTTGATTGATAGTTTATTGTTGATAATATTTTCGTTACTAAATGTGTTTAAGAGCATTATTTTTTCTTTAGTTGTGTCATCGAAAAGGTTTGAGTATTGTTCGTCTTTTAGAATGTTGTTGGTTATAAAAGACGCTAATGTGTTAATGCTTATTTGATAGTCTATGTCACTTGTACTTTGATAGTACAAATAGATATTTTGGATCATATTTTCATCCATTCCCAATAAATTGGCCATTTCTTTGGCTTTTAATTTTTTTGATAGGTCATCTTGGTTAGTAAATTGGGTAATTGTTTTTAGTTTATTTAAGTCTATATTTGATGAGTATTTACTGTTTACGACGTAATTATTCATAAATTTTACAAATTCTTTGATGGTTAGTGTTTTTTCTTCATTTATTGAATTATAGTAAATTAATAAGTCATTGATAGTGTTTAAGTCTATATTGAAGATATCTGATATTTCTTTAGGGCTTCGTTTTTGATTGATTTTATCGGTGTTTGTAAAGTTTGATAGTTTATCGATATTTTGTTTTGTTTGATCGTTTATTTTGGTATTCATTTCTTCATTTTTATATATATCGTTTTTGATGAAGGTTATGAATTCATCGATGGTCATTGTTGGTTCTTCTTTGTTGTAATAATTATAATAAATTATTTTTAGTAGATATGGGTCAATGGTTGTTGTTTGTTTTAGTTGTTTTAGTTTTGGGTTTAGTTTTTCATATGTTAGGGGTTCATTAATGGTGTTGCCGTAGCATAATATTTCGTCGATTTTGTTGTTCTGTTCTAATGTTTTTATATATTTTGAAATTGTGTCTTCGTATTCGTTTTTATATACAATAGCGATTTGATTGTTGGTGTCGAATATTTTTTTTATTTCATCATTGTCTGAGTCTGTATATAATATACCTAGGTTTCCTTTTAAAAGGATGCTTAGTATAAATACTAATACGAAGGTGATGGTTCCTAAGTTGCGCATTTTGTAGGTAATTTTACTTAATTTATTTAATTTGATATTTAGTGTTTTTTTCTTTGTTTTGGTAATTAGTTTATCGAATGTAAGAATGAGAAATGGTAGGCATGTAAAGATGGTAAGTAAACTTAATAAGACGCCTTTGGCAAGTACCAGTCCTAAGTCTTTTCCGATTGTGAAACTCATAAATATTAGCGCTAATAAACCAACAATGGTTGTTACGGAACTACTTGATATAGATGAGAATGATTTGTGGAGTGCTTGTTTCATGGCTAAAATATTATTGGTTTCTTTTTCTTTTTCTTGACGATAACGGTTTATTAACATTATTGAATAGTCCATTGATAGCGCTAATTGAAGGATGGCTGATATGGAACTTGTAATACTTGATATTGAGCCAAAAATAAGATTAGTTCCTTGGTTTATTCCAACACCCATTCCAATTGCGATTAAAAATAAGAATGGTTCAATGTATGAGTCGCACATGATAATTAAAATAATTAGGGCGCATAATATGGCTAGTATAGTAATATAGATTGGTAATATAGTTTTGTATTCGTCTGATATTTCGCCGCTTGTTGTGAAGGTATAATTTTTATAGTTTGATGTTATTTTGCCGTAGAAGTTACTTGCTGTTTGTGATTTTTTACTATCATTTATGGTTATTACATATAAGGTATGATTATCTTTGTTGTATTTTTCTGTTTCGTCGTAGAGGACTTCTTTTACTTCGGGCATAGATGATAGTTCGGTTTTTATTTTTTGTTTTTCTTCGTTTGATAAATTGTCAAACATAATGTTTATGGTGCTGGTGGGGGTTGTATTAAATTCTTTGTCCATTATGTCTAGTCCTATTCTGGTTTCAGAGTCTTTGGGAAGATATTGGGTTATGTCACGATTAATTTCTACTTTGTTTGAAAAAATAAGACTTGTGATTGTTATTGTTAACATTAGTATAAAGACAAGTATTCTTTTATCAACGATAAAGTCGGTTATTTTTTTCATTTTGTTCCTTCTTTCTTTTTTGAATCCTTTATATTCTACTACTGGTTTTAGTTTTTTTTAACGACAAAAAGTGTTTCATTGTTAAAATTTTAACATTATGTTCTTTTCTGTTAAATTTGTGTTATACTAGTGGTTGGTGATTTTAATGAGGTTAAAGGAAGTTAATAATGCTTCTAGGAAGACTAAAGATTTGATAAAGACTTCTTTTGCGCAGTTACTTGAGGAAAAGAAGGAAACTAAGTATATTACGGTTAAGGAGTTAGTTGATAGGGTTGGTTTGACTCGGGGAGCGTTTTATTCTCATTATGGGAATATTTATGATGTTGCAGCGGAGATTCAAGATGAATTATTGGAGACTATTTTTCAAAATGGTGCGATTAATAACGAGGAAGATTTGGGGAAGTATATTGATTCGATTTTTGATTATTTGAAGAAGAATGAAAAGCTTTATTCACAAATTTTGGTTTCTGATGATCCGATGATTTTTATGAATAGATTAAATAGGAAAATATGTGGTACTCTTTTAAAAACTTTGAAGGCAAATCATTTAGATATTTTGCTTTTTACTAATGGTATTATTAATATTATTGTTTTGTATTTTAGGAATGAAATTAGTGAATCTTTATCTGAGATTTGTGATTATGTTAAAAAAATAGCCAATTATTTATTTTTTAATGATAAATAATTGACTAATTTTTTATGTGTGATATTTATATAATATTATTACTATTGGTATTATGTATATTAATATATTTATAAGAATATAGATGATACTACTACTTTTATGTTTTTGAAGTTTCTTGGTGTAGTTTTGGTGGTGTTTTTTGATTTTTTTGATTTTGATATCATCGATTTTTATACATAGATAGTTAGAAAATGTCATGTACATTATTCGATTAGTTAGAACGTAGAAGACAATGATAAAGTAGGCAAATAGGCAATAAATACTACCAATTGAGATGAGTGCGGATATTATGGAGGCTGTGAGAATGAATATAAGAAAGTCTATAATTCCGATAATTGTACCTACTAATATGTGACTTCGGTAGGAAAAGTAAAATGGGCCTAGAATGAGATTTAGCCATTTTTTTTGATTTCGGTTCATTGTTTCAAATTGTTTGTTATATATTTTTATGTCTTGGTATTTGTCTTGTGATTCGTGTTGATTTATGAAATTACCATTGTTCATATAACCGCATTTTATGCAAAAGTCTTCTTTCATTTCTGATTTACAGTTTGGACAAAGCATATCGAACAACTCCTTTTAGTAGTTTATATTTTATTTTGAAGGGTTATTTCTATTTCTAGGTCTTCTGTTAATGGGGTTCCTTCGGCAATGCTTTGATTTACAACATACCCTTCTCCATTTAATTTGTATTTTATATTGTAGTAGTCTAGTAGGTATTTAACTTCTCTTTTTGACCAGTTTTTGACATTTGGCATTATTTTATTGGTATCGTTGGTTATTAGTATAACTTTATCATTAGTTACTACTTTTTCTTTAGGATAATAGTCGATTATTGTGTTTCCTTTTCCTATGACAACGGTATTGATGTTATTCGTTTTTAGTTCTTCTATTACTGAGTCTTTATTTTTGTTTAAGTAGTTTCCTAGTTTGTATTGTTTTATGGTGGTTTTTTCTTTGGTGCTTGTATTAATGTTTTTGTATTTTGCTATGTTTTTCATGACGTCAACTACTGATTCTGATAAGGCGATGGTGTTAGCGTAGTTTGGTCTTTTAATTGCAGCGTATATTATTATTTGGGGATCGTCTTTGGGAAACATGCCTGAGAATGAGTAAATATAGTCATTTGTTCCTGTTAGGTATCCTCCGTGGACATCGTCGTATATTTGGGCTGTTCCTGTTTTTCCTATTATGTCTAGTCCATCTATTTTGTATCTTTTGCCGGTTGTTCCTTCATTTTGTCCGTTTACGACGTTATACATTAGTTCTTTTATTTTTTTTAGTGTTTCTTCGCTTATCAATGTTTCGGTTTCTTCTTTGGTGCTTTCATATTCTATTTCACCGTTGTTTGAGTTAACTATTTTGTCGACAACGTGTGGTTTTAGCATTTTACCGTTGTTTGAGATAATTGTTAGGGCTTGGAGGTGTTGAATTGGTGTTGTTAGTATTCCTTGTCCAAAGCCTGCGTTTGCGACTTCGATGGCATAGTTGAAGTTGAGACTGCTTGATAGTTCTCGACCTAGTTCTATTCCGGTTATTTCATCAAAGCCATATTTGTGGTAGCATTCTTTTAAGTCTTCTTTTGTTAGAATGCTATTGAGAATATTGGCTATACCGACGTTACTTGAGTATTCAAATCCTAAGTCATAGGTTATGGTTCCCCAACCGTAGCCATTCCAGTCTTTGACTGTGTCATTTCCTATTTGATATTTTCCTGATAAATAGGTTTGATTTCCGTCGTAAAGGCCTTTTTCCATGGCACACATGTAGGTATATATTTTCATTGTTGAACCTGGTTCAAAAAGATAGGCGGCTAGAGGATTTTCGTAGTTGGTTATGTCTTTTACATTGGGGTCGAATGATGGGGTTGAGGCACTTCCTAGTACATCGCCTGTTTTAGCGTCCATAGCTGATATTAGCATCCAGTCAGGATTATATTTGGCGCTGTTTTCTTTGACGGCTGTTTCGAGGAATCTTTGAATGCTTGAGTCAATGGTTAAGTAGATATTGCTTCCATTTATTGAGTCTACTTTTTCTTCTCTGGTGTCGGGTATTTTGTAGCCGTTTAGATCTTGTTGATATTTTTCGTATCCGTCGGTTCCTTTTAATGTTTCATCATATTTTGATTCTATGCCCATTTCACCGATGATGCTTCCATCTTCGTTTTTTTTGGCATAGCCAATTATGTATGAGGCAAAGTCGCCATTTGGATAATATCTTTTTTGATCTTCGATAAAATCAATTCCTGGTAAATTGAGGTTTTCTATTTCTTGTTTTGTTAGTTCGGTTATTCCTCTTCCACCTGGGCCTAATTCAACTTGATAAAGGTCTTGGCTCATTAGACTTGTTAGTTTTTCGACTGACATATTTAATATTGGCGCTAATTTATAGGCTGTGTATTCAGGGTCTTGAACGTGTTTTATGATGTTTGATGAGCCGGTTCTTGATGGTGATAGATAGGCAATTACGGTGTATGATGTTACGTTTATGGCTAAGTTGTTTCCGTCTCTATCGAAGATGCTACCGCGTGTTGCGTATATGGTATTGGAGGTGGTGTTGCGGTTTAGGGCAAATTCTTTCATGTTAATTCCGTATATATTTTTAAATAGTGATAGGTGGATTAGTTGAATGAATAGGATAATAATGAAAACAAGAAAGATTATAAAAACTTTCTTGGGTAAATTCCAATTTTGTTTTTTCTTTCTTGTTTTCATTTGTTCACCTTCTATTCGTTTATTACAATGATATTATCATTATTATACGCTAGTCCCATGTCTTTGACAACATTATTTACGTAATCAAATGATGTTAGTTCGTTTACTTGCATTGTTAGACTTTCATTTTTTTTGGATTGGGTTGATACTTCTGATTTTAGCTTTTCAACCATTATATTTAGATTACCAACGCTGGCACTACAAAATATTTTTAGCAAGAAAGTCAAACATAAAGCAAATGCCGATAATGAATATAGTATTTTTTCACCTTTTGTAAATCTAGCTTTTCTTCTTTTTACCACTTTATCTTATCCTTTCTATTACTCTTAATTTAGCGCTTCTAGCTCTTGGATTTTCTTCTATTTCTTTGGGTGTTGGCGAAATAGTTGCGATGATTTTATATTTGGGCATGTATTCTTCTGGTATAATGGGTAGATTGGCTAAATTTTTGTCAATTGTACTGACATTTTTCATTATGTTTTTACATATTCGATCTTCTAGGGAATGAAATGTTATGACACAAATTCTTCCATTGATGTTTAATAGTTCTAGGGCGTCTTTTAAGCTTTTATCAAAGACGTTTAATTCGTTATTGACTTCTATTCTTATGGCTTGAAATACTTTTCTAGCGGGATGGGATGTTCTTCGATATTTTTCTGGTACAGCACTTTTTATTATTTCTACCAATTCAAGGGTTGTTTTGATTGGTTTTGTTTGTCTTGTGGTAATTATTTTTTTGGCGATACTAGATGAATATTTTTCTTCTCCATAGGTTGTAAATATTCTTGTTAATTCTTCATAACTGTAATTGTTTATTAGTTTTTCAGCATCAAAGGTGTTTGTTTTGTCCATGCGCATGTCTAGTCTTGCATCTTTATGGAAACTGAAGCCTCTTTCTGGTTGATCTAGTTGAGGACTTGATACTCCAAGATCATATAGGATTCCGTCTACTTTGTCTATGTTTCTTTTTTTTAATTCTGCTTTGATATTGGAAAAATTACTTTTTATTATTTCGTAGTTTTTTCCTATGTTATCTAAGCGCTTTTTACTATAGTTAATAGCGTCAATATCTTGGTCAAAGGCGAAAAGAAAACCCCTTTTTATTTTCTTTAATATGTTACTACTATGACCTCCATATCCTAAGGTACAATCAACTATGGTACTGGTATTTTTTAGGTTCAAATATTCTAGACATTCGTCAAGTAATACGCTTTTGTGCATAGAAAACCTCCTAAATATTTGATGTGAATAGTTTATCTGCTATATCTGATAGGTTATCAAAATTATCAGTCATGAAGTTATCCCAAAGTTCTTCACTCCATATTTCTAAGTGGTCGCTTACACCGATAATAATACAAACATTTTTTAATTGGGCATATTCTATTAGTGGTTGATTTATTTTTACTCTTCCTTGTTTATCAAATTCACTATCGCTGGCGCCTGATAAGAAAAAGCGCATGAAGTTTCTGGCGTCTTTAGTGTTAGGTAGGTTGCGATATTTTTCTATGATGTTTGTCCATTCGTCTTTAGGATAAATATATAGGCATTTATCAAGTCCTCTTGTAATAACAAAGTTTTCTTTTAGTTCGTATCTTAGTTTAGCTGGAATGGTAATTCTTCCTTTGTCATCAATTGTGTAATGATATTCTCCCATGAACATATAATCACCCACTTTTCCCCACTTTTAACCACTTATCACCATTATTTTACTATTTTTATTTATGGTTGTAAAGAATTTTTTTTATGATATTTTTTACTTGACATTTTTTTAATTAAAAATACATAAGTTTTCACCTATGTATTTGTGGTTTATTACCAAAGCCATGAACCTAATATTATTGCTAATAAAATATATAAAACAATTAATATTATATAGCCTATACCTGAATTTTGGGAACAAGACGAACCTGTCTGGCACGTATTTTGACAATTTTTTTCACATGACATATTATTACCTCCTTAAATATAAGCTCCAAGTATAATTATTAAAAGAATAAATAAAACTAATACAATAGCAGCGCCAGATACACCTGTATTATTACACATAATACTCATCCTCCTTTTTATCTTTTCAACTTATTTTATGAAAATTTAATGAATATGTGATTAGTTACGCCTAAGATATTGTGTTTTTATTTTTTTTTTGCTATTATATTAGATGTATGAAGAAGATACATACTTGAAGGGAGATATCATGAAGAAAAAGTTTTTAGGTATTATGTGTGCTTTTGTTTTGGTTACTGGATGTAGCAAGGCACCAAAAATTAGTAATGGTGAGGAAGTTATTGCTTCTATTGATGGAAAGGATTTTACTGCTAATGAGCTATATGAGTCTATGAAGGATCAGTATGGTACGTCTATTTTGATTAATATGATTGATAGTCATATTGCTAGTTTGGAGATTGGTGATAGTGAGGATGCAGATGTTTATGCTGATTCGATGATTTCACAGTATAAACTTCAATATGAACAGTATGGAATGTCTTTTGAGGATGCGCTTGCTAGTGCTGGTTACTCTTCTGAAGAGGCTTTTAAAGATGTTTTAGTTTCTGATTATAAGATGAGTGAAGTTACTAAGAAGTATTTAAAAGAGGAAGTTACTGATAAGGAGATTCAAAAGTATTATGATGAAAACATTTCTGAGGAATTGAATGTTAAACACATATTGATTACTCCTGATGTTGATGATGATGCGACTGATGAGGAAAAGTCTGAGGCTGAGACTGTTGCTTATAATAAGGCGCTTGATTTAATTAATAAACTTAATGATGGTGAGGATTTTGGGCAATTGGCTAAGGATAATTCTGATGATACTGCAAGTGCTAGTAACGGTGGTGTTATTAACAATGTTACTAAGGAAGGTTATGTTACTGAGTTTTATAATGCTGCTTATGCATTAGAGGAAGGACAATATACTACTACTCCTGTTAAATCAGAATATGGATATCACATAATATACCTAGTTAGTAAAAATGAGAAGGATTCTCTTGAGAATTTGAGGGATACTATATTAGATTCGATCGTTGATAAAAAGTTAGAGAATGATTCTAATTTGGAAATGACTACTTGGGATAAGATTAGAAGTAAATATAATATGAGTATTACTGATACAAAACTTAAGAATACTTATGAATCTACTATTGCTAATTTAGAAAATTAAAAATAGCTTTATGCTATTTTTTTTAGTTTTCTATTAAATTGTTTATATCTTCATAGTTAAAGCCTTTTTGATATAGTTTTTGTTTTATGATTCTTTTTAGTTCTTTTTCTTCGTATTTGGTGTGTAGTTTATTATAGAGTTTTTGATATTCTTTTTTTATGATGTCTGTATCTTTGAGTGGATTATTTTCTAATATTGCTATTATTTGTTGTTTTTCATATCCTAAATTAATAAAGTAGTTTAGTAGTTTTTGTCGAAGTGCTTCTTTTGAATATTTGGTGTTTGCTTTTATTTTTTTCAATATTTGTTTTTCTAATTTTGTTGTAATTAGTGTTTGGTCGATGTTTTCTAGTTCATTTGTAATTAGTGTTTCTTGTATTTTGAGTTTTATTAGGTCTTTTTTTATTTTTTCTGGTCCATCGTTTGTGAGTGTTATTTTATCGTGAATATAGGCTTTAGTGTATTTTTCGTCATCGATGAGTTTTATTTGTTTTAATTTTGTCAGCATTTTTGATTGATTTTCGTTGGTTATGTCTAATTTATCCATATATTTTTTTATTTCATATTCACTTCTTTGTTTTGTTTTTATATATTTTATAATTTTGTTGAAGGTTTCGTAGTATTTATTTTCTTCTAATATTTTTTCTAGTAGGTCTGATGTTATTTCTTTTTTGTATAGAATATTGTATTTTAATATTATATCGTCATAGGTGGTTATAGCGTCGTTATTTTCTAAAATAATTTTATAGTTGCTTGCTGTTTTTTTGATTGTTTTTATTTTCATTTTATCACCTATTATAATTATACAATATTTTTTTTGTTTTACCTTATTTAAGTTTAAAAATAGTTATAGTTTTTTTCTATTTTAATAAGATTGGTGTTAATACATTTCTTTTTTTATATTACATTCTTTAGGTTTATGTATAATGCATAAATTATAATTTTATCTAAAAAATGTTAATTTTTTCATTTTTTTCGTATTTTAAGAAGGATTTTTAAAAATTTTATCGAATAATTATTATGGAGGTGTTTATTATTAAAAAATATTTAGAACAAGGTAAAGTTTTAAAATTAATGCGTGATGTTGTTTTTAAAAATGTAATGAAAGACAAAAATA